>CAZGRI010000007.1:0-36051 GCA_964528205.1 uncultured Dehalococcoidia bacterium
AGCTAGACGGACGTGCCACAAGGAGGAGTACGCTGTGTCCAAAATCGAAGACATGTGGATGACTCCGGGGGCCATGCCAAATGGGCTGCAGGCGGCGGAAGACGGGCTCTGGGTGATCGACCAGGCCGACAATCACCTCTACAAGCTCGACTACGACGACGGCTCAGTGCTTGTGGACCTGCCGACGGAGACGTATAAGTCCAGTGGTGTGACCCTGGGGAACGGGTACATCTGGGTGGCGTCGACGCACAACTACCGCACGTACAAGCTCGCAAACGATGGAAGCACGGTCGCGTTCTACGAGCCGCCCAGTTCGGGCGAGCGCGATCCCCAGGCGGTCGGTCGCGACAATCCACGACCGCACGGCATGGAGTGGGTCGACGGCAAGCTGTGGGTATCCGTAAAGCCGGCCAACCGAAACTACCTGCTGGACCCCGAGACCATGGAGGTGCTGCACTCGATCAAGACGCCCGGACCCTCGCCTCACGGTCTCGCCTGGGACGGCGAGGCCCTCTGGTGCGCCGACCGCGAGACGGCGGTCATCCACCGTCAGGACCCGGAGACCGGTGAGGTGCTTGACGAGGTCGCCGTACCGGACCCCGAGCTGCACGGCCTGACCTATCACGAAGGCGCCCTGCTGATCTGCTGCGCGTCAACCCGCCGAGTATGCCGGGTGACGGTGTAGTGGGCGCACGAAACGGTCCACCACGGGTCGACCTGTGGAGATAGCGCCCGGCGTACACCAGGTGGCGATCGGCGAGGGGCACTTCCCTCCCCCCAACGTCTTCTTCGTAGCAGGCGAGCACCGGGCCGCGTTCATCGACACCGCGTTCGGCAAGGACGAAGAGGTCAATGCCTACATCGACCTCTGGAACCGGACCGGGAAGCCCGAAGTCGCCGGAATCGTTCTGACTCACCGGCATGGCGACCATATCGGAGGAGCCGGCCGGATCCAAGCGGAGACCGGCGGCGAGATCGTCTGCCACACCGACGAGCGGGAGCCAATTGAGAGGGAACTGAATGGTGTACGAGTAGGGAGACCCGTCGAAGACGGGGAGACGATCGACCTGGGTGGCGCCACGCTCGAGCTCGTCCACACGCCGGGCCACACGATGGGGAGCCTGTGTGTCTACTACCGGGAGCAGGGAATCCTCTTCGCAGGCGACACGGTCCTGGGTAACGGGACCACGTCGATAAGCCCGGACCACGGCGACATGGCTCTGTACATCGAGTCACTGGGACTGCTCGCGGGCTATGACGCCAAGTTCATCGGGCCGGGACACGGCGCGGTCGTCGATCAACCCAAGAGCAGGCTCGAGGCTTTGATCGAGCATCGGCACTCGAGGGAGCGCCGCATTCTTGGACTCATCGAGAAGGGCCACGGCACCGTCGACGAGCTGTTCGACGCCATCTACGCGCGACTGGACCAGCGACGCCACAACTCCGCTCGCGGCCAGCTCCTGAGCCACCTGATCAAGCTGGAGCGCGAAGGCACGGTCTCCCGCGGCCCCGACGGCGCCTACGCGGCGCTGTAGCGCCGGTGGAAGCGGAATTCGCGGGCGGCCGTAGTAGAATAAGCATGGCAAGGTCGGAGCGATGACGGAACTTCTCGAAAAAGCTTTCGCCGAAGCATCTAAGCTTCCCAAAGGGGAGCAAGACGCCGTTGCGGGATGGCTGCTGGAAGAGTTGGCCTCAGAGCGACGTTGGACAGAGGCCTTCACGGATTCCCAGGAGGCGCTGGCCCGCCTGGCCGAGCAAGCTCTTGAGGAACTGGACGAAGGTGAGACACATGGGCTGGACCTCCGAAAGTTGTGAGGTCCGTGACTACACGGCGCTTTCGGAGGGCGTTCCAGCGGCTGCCAGCCAGAATCCAGAGTCAAGCTAGAGCAGATTACACGCTTTTCGCCTAGGACCCGTCTCATCCCAGCTTGCGCTTCGAGCAGGTTCACCAGTCGAGGTCGATCTCCTCCGTTCGTATCGGTAGGGACCACCGGGCCCTCGGTGTTCGGGGAGGAGACGAGATCATCTGGTTCTGGATCGGCTCCCACCGAGACTATGAAAACCTCATATCCGACCTTTAGTTGACCCGACAACCCTGTCTCGATCTGGAGTCCAGCCCATCACCAGACCACTAAATGAGTGTTCGGCAGTTGAGAGCCAAATGACCTTCGATAACGCAAGCCTATTCCCCTTCACGGCGACCGTAAACGACCGCGACCACCTGTCGCTGGGCGGGTGCGACGCCGTGGACCTGGCTGCGGAGTTCGGGACCCCGCTCTATGTATTCGACGAGGAGACTCTGCGGGGGATGTGCCGCGAGTTCGTCAGCGAATTCCAGTCGCGGTACCCGGATACGCGGGTCGTGTACGCCAGCAAGGCGTTCACGAACCCGGCCATCGCCCGTCTCATGGCGGACGAGGGGCTCGGTCTCGATGTGGTGTCGGGTGGCGAGCTCGCGGTCGCTGAGGCGGTGGGGTTCCCGTCCGAGCTTGTCTACTTCCACGGGAACAACAAGCTGCGCACCGAGCTGCAGATGGCCCTGGACTACGGGACCGGGCGGATCGTGGTGGACGGCCACTACGAGCTCGGGCTGCTGGAGGATATCGCTCGGAGCCGAGGCGTCACCCAGGACATCATGCTTCGGCTCTCTCCCTCCGTGGACCCCCACACGCACAGCCACACCACGACCGGCATCCTGGACAGCAAGTTCGGGCTGCCGATAGAGACCGGTGACGCCGAAAAGGCCGTGCACGATGCCCTGGCGTCGCCTAACCTCAACCTGGTGGGTCTTCACTTCCACCTGGGCTCGCCCATCTTCGAGCTGGAGCCTTACTCGATCGCCATAGACACCGTGCTCAGCTTCGCGTCCCGGTTCCGCGACGAGGGCCTTGAGCTGGCCGAGTTCAGCCCCGGTGGCGGCTTCGCCATCGGATACGTAACGTCTCAGCCTCCGCCGCCCATCGGTGACTACGCCGAGGTCATCACATCGACCCTGAGGGACCGGTGTGCCGGCCTGGGTTTCCAGGAGCCGCGGCTCGTAGTTGAGCCGGGACGCGCCCTGGTCGGACGCGCCGGCGTCGCGCTATATAGCGTCGGGGCCGTAAAGGACATCCCGACTGTGAGGAAGTACGTCTCTCTGGACGGTGGCATGGGTGACAACATCCGCCCCGCGTTGTATGACGCCCAGTACGAAGCCGTCGTGGCGACGCGCATGTCGGACCCGGCGACCGAAACCGTAACGCTGGTCGGAAAGTTCTGTGAAGCCGGCGACTACCTGATCAAAGACATCCCAATGCCTGCGCTGGGGCCCGACGACGTCGTAGCGGTCCCTTCGTCCGGGGCATACGCCCCCTCGATGGCGAGCAACTACAATCTCAATCCCAGGCCCGCGATCGTGATGGTGAAGGACGGGGAGGCAAGGTTGATCCGCCGCCGCGAGACCTACGGGGACCTCATGCTCTGTGACGTTCTCGAGTAGAGACCTATCGCCAGGCCGCCCGTCATCTCCAAACGACTCAGCTCCACCCCGGTCGCCTCGCCTTTTTCTTGAACACGCCTCGTCGTGGATGCTATCGTGATTACACGTACTGTTAACCGAGGGCGTCTTTGACTCACTACTACAACAGAGGGCCATGGGCATCGGGGTTGGCCGGACTCTTCAACTCCAGCCGGAAACCGTATGTGACCTGGACATTGCTTGCCTTGAACGTGATCGTGTGGATCGCGTTGTCTCTTGCCTTCAGGCTATCAGACAGTCCCCGAGAGATAGTCCTGCTGGATGCGGGAGGACTATCCGGGCCTCTGATAGCCGATGGGCAGTACTGGCGTCTGTTCGCGGCGATGTTCCTGCACGCCGACGGGCTCCATCTACTCCTGAACAGCCTCTGGCTCTTCATGCTGGGGCGCATGGTCGAGGGACTGTACGGCGGTGCTCGTATCACCGTAATCTACTTGCTGGCCGGCCTCGCCGGGAGTGTCACCAGCTATGTGGTCACCACGACCATACATGGCGTGGGGGTCGGCGCCAGCGGCGCGATTTTCGGAATCCTGGGAGCCTTGGGCGCCTTCTTCGTCGCCAATCGCGAGGCGCTGGGAGAGTACGGTCGCCAGAGCTTTTCGGGCATACTCGTCATATCGGGGATCGTACTGGTCTTCGGCTTCATGACCCCCGGCGTGGACAACTGGGCCCATCTGGGAGGGCTGATCGCCGGGTTCGCGGTGGGACGTATGCTGGTGTCCGACCACCGACGGCTCACGAGCTTTGGCGATGCCGGCCTGTCCAGCCGGTTGATCGACCTCAACTCGCTCTCCAGGAGGTGGTGGGTAGTGCCTGTAGCGATCGCCTTTCTGGCAGCCGGCACGCTACTGGGCACGGCCAGCGTCCCGGATAATCCGCTGTCACACGTCAGCGACGCACAGCGTCACATGGACGACGGAAGCTTCGACCGGGCCTTCGAGGAGCTCGAGCTCGCCCTGCGGCTGGACCCTGCTTACAGTCGGGCTTACCTGCTGGCGGGGGAGATCTTCGTGAAGCTGGGAGAGGTCGATAAAGCACGTGCCCAGCTCTTCAAAGCGCTGGCCCTGGCCGCCAGCAGGGGCGAAGGTGACACCGAATCGAGGGCGCGAGAGCTCCTGGCGACCGTGAACTGAGGCGGATGGTCCAGAGGTGCACGCCGACGACCAGCGCGTCGGGCCTAGGCCGACTTCTGATGCTCCACCGTGGGGAAGGGAACAACCTCTCCCGAGGAGGTTGCAAGCGAGACGCTGGCGGTCCCCATTATGGCCTCACGGCTCACGTCGCACCGGCTTATGCCGCTCATGCTGGGGAGCTCGTACATCACATCGAGCAGGGTTTGCTCCAGTATGGTCCGCAGGCCTCTGGCCCCGGTCTTCTGTTTCAGGGCTTGCTCCGCGGCCGTCTCGAGCGCCTCCTGGCTGAACTCCAGCTCGACGTTGTCCATCTGGAACAGCCGCTGGTACTGTTTGACAAAGGCGTTCTTGGGCTCGGTCAGCACGCGGATGAGTGCCTCTTTGTCCAGGTGGTCCAGGCTTACCAGCACCGGTAGCCGTCCAACGAACTCGGGGATGAACCCGTACTCCAGCAGGTCGTCGGCGTTGACCGAATGGAGTGGGTCCCGCTCGGGCTTTGGCCCCAGCCGGCCCGGCGGATCGGCAGTGAAGCCGATAGTGTGCCGGTGCTTGAAGATCCGCCGTTCGACGATCTCCCTCATACCCTCGAACGCGCCTCCGCACATGAACAGGATGTTGTCGGTCTTGATCTGGAGGAAGTCCTGGTGGGGATGCTTGCGGCCTCCCTGTGGGGGAACGTTGGCGACGCAACCCTCGATGATCTTCAACAGGGCCTGCTGAACGCCTTCGCCGGATACGTCCCGTGTTATCGAGGGATTGGGGTTCTTGCGGGCGATCTTGTCGATCTCGTCGATGTAGATAATCCCCTGTTCGGCGCGCGATATCTCGTAGTCGGCGGACTGGATTAGGCGTAGGAGGATGTTCTCGACATCCTCGCCAACGTAGCCTGCCTCCGTGAGCGACGTGGCATCGGCGATGGCGAAGGGCACGTCCAGTATCTTCGCCAGCGTCTGCGCCAGGTGTGTCTTGCCCGAGCCGGACGGGCCGAGCATCAGAATGTTGGCCTTCTGGAGCTCTACGTCCTCATACTGAGGATTCGCCCACACCCTCTTGTAGTGATTGTAGACCGCCACGCTGAGGACCTTCTTGGCCATCTCCTGGGCGACGACGTACTCTTCCAGCCGGCGGTGTATCCACTTGGGGTTCAGTCCTTTGGACATCAACCCTGAAGCGTCACGAGGTTTGGCCGGGGTCTCCTCCACGATGATTCGCTCGCACAGCGTCACGCACTCGTCGCATATGAAAACTCGGTCCGGCCCGGCGATCAAGCGCTTGACCTGGGCCTGAGGCTTTCCGCAGAAGGAGCACTGGTATTCGGCGCGAGTGGTCGTCATACTGGCAGATCCCGTCTGGCTCTATCAGTCGGCCGAAGCGGCTTCCGTGGCGTCAACCTTGTTCGAAGCGAGCACGTCGTCGATCAGTCCGTACTCCTGTGCCTGCTCGGCGCTCAGGTAGTAGTCTCGATC
Source organism: uncultured Dehalococcoidia bacterium (assembly GCA_964528205.1). GTDB lineage: Bacteria > Chloroflexota > Dehalococcoidia > Lucifugimonadales > CAZGRI01 > CAZGRI01. The sequence continues at coordinate 6,117 of CAZGRI010000007.1, forward strand.
CGTGTCCCTGGCTATCTTGTCGTAGGGCTGGCCGGTGTGAGAGGAGATGATCTGCCGGATCTTGTCCTGAAGCCGGATGATCTCCCGGGCGTGGATCTCGATGTCCGACGCCTGGCCCTGGGTGCCTCCCATCGCCTGGTGCATGTGGATCGTCGAGTTGACGAGGGCATACCGTTTGCCGGCCGTACCGGCGCATAGGAGCACGGTTGCCATGCTGGCGGCCAGACCCACACAGATGGTCGAGATGTCGGGCCGTATCAGCCGCATCGTGTCGTAGATCGCCAGGCCGGAGCTTATGACCCCTCCGGGCGAGTTTATATAGAGACTTATGTCGCGTTCGGGGTCCTCGCGGTCCAGGTAGAGCAATTGCGCGATCACATTGTTCGCGACCTGGTCCATTATCGGGGTGCCCAGGAAGATGATCCGCTCCTTGAGAAGTAAGGAGTAAATGTCGTAGGCCCTATCGCCCCTTGCTCCTCCTTCCACCACCATCGGGATCATGTTTTCAGGCCTGGGTATCATCCGGACCACCTCCTTCGGTGTCTGCTGCTTCACTCTGTTCATCGTCTTGATCGGTCTGTTCCGGTTCCGACCGGTCCGGGTCGGCCTCTGCTTCGCCTCTGGCGATGGCCGCCAGCCGGTCCACGGTCTTCTGCACAGTCGCCATCCGTCGGACCGAGTCCGTCATCTCCTCCGAGATCTCCTGGCCGTCGGGCTGCCCGGCGGCCTCGGTCCGAAGCGTCTGAAGCCTCTCCTCGACATCCTCGTCCGATACGGTGATGTTCTCGAGCTCCGCGACCTTCGACAGTGCGAAATGCCGTGTGATGCTTTGAAGGGCCTCCTCACGTAGCGACTCTTGCATGTCTTCGGCCGTCTTGCCCACGGACTGGAGGTAGTCGTCCATCCGCACGTTGAGCCTCGCGAGCATACGCTCCCGGTTCTCCTCCATGTGTGCGATCTCATGCTCCAGGATCAGCGGAGGCAACTCAACTTCGGTGGCCTCGAGCAAGGCCCCCACCACCTTCTCACGGTACTCGTGGTCCGCTCTCTCTCGGGCTTCCGAGTTGAGCTCCTCTTGGGTACTTTCGCGCAGCGCCTGGAGGCTCTCGTATCCGTCGCCTATTCCCTTTGCGAACTCGTCGTCCAGATCCGGCAGTGCCCTCTCTTTGATCTCAGTCACGGTCACGGAGAAGCTGGCCTCTTTGCCGGAAATCGTATCGTCGCCGAAGTCATCCGGTACCGTCAGGGTAAAGCTCTTGGGCTCATCGGCGGCCATTCCCACCAGCTCCTCTGAAAAGCCTGGGAAGGGTCGAGTCCCGTCCTCGTCGAGAAAGTGGACGCCGTCGGACTCGTTCAGCAGGGTGCGCCCCTCGATCTCGCCTTTGGCCTTCAGGGTCACCATGTCGGCCATCTTGACAGGTCGGTCTACAGGCTCCCAGGTGGCCATTTGAACGCGCAGGTTTTCGAGACGTTCCTCGACGTCCTGTTCGGTGACCTCTACCGGTGTCTCGTCGACCCTGATGTCCGGATAGGCGCCGAGGTCAACCTGCGGGGTAAGCGGGACCGTCGCCTTGAAGGAGAAGGGCTCCAGACCGACCATCTCCATCTGAGGGAGGCCGGCTACGTCCAACTCCTGCTCCTCTATGGCGCGGGAGGTGAGCTCCGGCAGCATGGTGTCCAGCACCTCATTGAGGAGGCTCTCACTGCCCAGGAACTGCTGGACGATTCGGCGAGGGGCCTTGCCCTTTCGGAATCCGGGGATCTGGACTCGCTGGACTACCCGACGATAGCCTCGGTCTAGGTACGGGTCCAGGTCGTCGTCCTCCAACTCGATGTGCACCACTGTCTGGCGGTCCACGATCTCGTCTTGGGTTATCTTCACGGACGGCTCCTGGTAGAATTCGACCAGACGATTATAGCATGGCGGTGGTGGGAGCAAAAGGAGAACACACGGAGTTCAAGTCACGATTCGAGGGGCGCTTTGGAGCCCCGGGCGAATCAGCGACAAAGGGCCTACGTGTGGGTATAAGGCTGCCCGTGCCTAGTTGAGGATCGTTCCGTCGCGGCTTGACACCGGGTCGATCTCTGTTTACGATTCATCTGTCAGACGGTGGTACGGTCGGGACCGGACATTCGGGGAGCTGAGGATGTCGCAGAGGTATCAAAGAGAGATCGAGGATATCCTCAAACAGTCCGGCAAGCTCAAGCGCGTCGGCAGGGGCGGTGGCTCTGGGCCGTCTTTTTGGCAGCTAGTCTGGATCTGGGCATCCAGGCTCTTGCGGGGTCGTAGCTGGTCGCAGCCGGGACGGCTCATCCTGATCGCGGTATCTTTGCTGCTATCGGCGCTGATAATCAGGGCGATCGTCCCCGGAATCGCGGGCCCGGTGGCCTGGGCCGGGATACTGCTCTTTATCCTCGCCTACGCCATGTTCTTCGTGCGGCCGCGCCAGATGGAAAAGCGGTGGAGAGGACAACCCCTAGACGAGCCCGGGCGATTTTGGTGGGACCGAATAAGGAAAAAGATCGGCTGACACCGGGACCCAAGAATCCCTGAAGGTAGCTAGACTAGAAGGGCCCCGCCAAACGGCAGGGCCCTTCTCCTTTGGGACCGCATTACACTCTCGGCTGGGCGTCAGACGGCGCACTCACCCTCGCCCCGCTCCAGCACGTATTTGATCGTCTTGTCCCAGTCCATGTACTGGTCGATGGTATCCCGGTTGAGCTGAGGGACCTCTTTGAAGCCAACCAGAAGTGATTCGAACTCACCGACCCCAACTCGCTCTACGAAGTCCTTGAACAACTCGCCGTCGTTCCGACGGTCCTTATAGTAGCTCAACACCGTTCCTATGGCCTCGGGCATCCTCTTGGCGGGCACCTTGGTCTTGACACGCTGTCCGAACCTGGTGTCGTCCCCGTCGTAGCTCCCTCCAAGGAACAGCTCGTAGGCCGGGACCTGGCCTCCGGGACCTTTGGCTGCCGCGCCGTGGAACCCGATGTCGGCTATGTGATGGTGGCCGCAACCGTTGGGGCAGCCGCTCATCTTCACGTGCATCTGCCTGATCAACGGGTCGTCCAGGTCCGATCCCGACAGCATCTCCTCGACGGCCCGGCCCATGCCCATCGACGACGTGATGCCGAGCTTGCAGCTATCGGTACCGGGGCACGAGACCACGTCTGTGATCTGATGGGCGCCCGCGTCTCCAAGCCCTATGTTGTTCAGCTCCTCCCAGAGCTCGTACAGGGCGGCTTCGGGGACCCACCGGAAATCGATGTTCTGCTGGTGGGTGATCCGCGCCCGGCCTCCGGCGTACTTGCGTGTCAGCTCGGCCAGCAGGGGGAACTGCTCGGCCTGGATATCGCCGAGAGGCAGCTTCACGGTTACAGCGCGATAGCCGTCCTGCTTCTGCTCCCTGACGTTGGTCCGTGCCCACGCGCTGAAGTCCGGGTTGTGGCCGTTGACTTTGTAGCCGCCGGCCAGAGGGGGCGCGTCCAGGGACTCGTCCTCCAGGAACAAAAGGGACGTCGGGTCGAACGACCTCTGCGCCCACGGCTCTTGCAGCTCCTCCTCGACCAGCTTGCGGAAATCGTCGATGCCTATTCTGTCGATCAAGAACTTGATGCGCGCTTTGCTCCGGTTCTTGCGGAGCTCATTGGAGCGGTGGAAGATCCTCAGCGCCGCCTCAGTGATCTTGAGGTACTCTTCGACAGGGACGAAGTCGTAGAGCGTCGGCGCCAGCCGAGGCATTATGGACGTGCCTCCGCCCATCCGCACTTCGAACCCCCTCTGTCCGCCAACGACCCTGGGGAGGAAGCCGACGTCGTGTATAGGCGTCATGGCGCAGTCGGCGTCGCATCCCGAGAAGGCCGTCTTGATCTTTCGCGGCAGCGCCTGGGTGAACGGGTGCCGCACGAAGTATCGCGAGTAGGCCGCGGCGTACGCGGTCACGTCGAACGGCTCGTCCGGGCACACGCCGGCCATCGCGCACCCCGTGACGTTGCGGACGGTGTTTCCGCAGGCCTCCCTCGTGGATAGTCCGACGTCCCCGATCATTCGCAGTATGTCGGGCATGTCCGTGAGAGGGATGTGATGGTACTGGAAGTTCTCCCTCGTTGTGACGTGGCCCTTATGGAGCGGGGCGTACTTGTCGGCCAGCACCCCGAGGGCGTCCAGCTGGTCGGCTGTCAGGCCGCCGAAAGGCGCCTTGACGCGCAGCATGTGGACGTCGGGCTGTCGCTGTCCGTAGACGCCCTGACGCAACCTGAACGCCATGAAGTCGTTTTCATTCCATTCGCCGGCCTGAAACCTCTTTACCTGCGTCTCGAAGTCGTCGATCTCTTCCGGTATTACCTCGACGACACGCTGTTGCCTCGGCTTCCAATCGGTCTGGGTCATACGGCTACTCCTCGCCCGCGGTCTTCAAAAAGAAACGCGCCCCAACTTCAACTCAGTGGGGCGCCGAACAGCCTCGGTTACCGGGCTCGGCCCCTATCGCCTACCCCTACACCCGCAAACCGTTCGTTGGTCTCAAGGCCGCATCGTACGGACAAATCTACCAGTGCACGGGGGCCGGTGTCAACAAATACCCGCGCTCTTTTTCTTTTTTGATGAGAAAGCGTGTAAACTGTTTTCTAGAATACCTCGTACTCCGTCCTGCTACGGGCGAAAAGGCCGATCGGAGAGATCGGTCCCGTTCCACAGATCGTATCCATGGGTGTGGGCATCTAACTGATATAATTACCCCCGGGATGCGGGACGGCCGGCACGCCCGTTTTGGGCGTGGGGCCGTCGAATGGGGCTGGAGGCAGCCAAGTGGATGCAACGACGATACCCCTGGGAAACGGCAGGCTACTGAAGAAGGTCTTGGTCCCCGCTCTTGTGGCCGCCGCTTCGCTGGCTGTAGCTGTCGTAAGACGGCTGAAGGCCTTTGTCCCCGTTCTCGTGGCCGCCGCTTCGCTGGCCGTCGCCGTCGTAGGTGCCTTCCTGGTGCGAGACGCTACGGGAATCGACGGGGTCAACGGCTTCGTTGAGACACTTTCGGGACAGTCCGGATCATTTATCGGAGGCCTTGGAATTCTGGCGCCGCTCGGTTTCGCGTTTGGCGCCGGGCTCGCGGCGGCGTTCAATCCGTGTGGGTTCGCCATGCTTCCCGCCTACATGGGCCTCTATATGGGGACCGGCGACGAAGGGGAAGGGACGCACCCGGTTAAGCAGCTGGGCCGCGCGCTTCTGGTGGGAGGTGCGGTGACCGCAGGGTTCGTGGTGCTGTTCGGCATCGCGGGCATCGTGATCGGGATAGGCGCCCGGTCGGTCGTGGGCGACGTCCTGCCATGGCTCGGGCTCGTAATCGGTGTGATCCTGGCCATTGTCGGCGCCTGGGTAGTTGGCGGCGGCAAGCTCTACACGGCATTCGCGCAGCAAGCCGCCACCAGAATCGGGGACCCCGGCAAGAACAACGTCTCGGGCTATTTCCTGTTTGGCGTCAGCTACGGGGTCGCCTCGCTGAGCTGCACGCTCCCCATATTCCTGGCGGTGGTCGGCACAACCTTCGCCGTTTCCAGCATCTTTACGTCGCTGACCCAGTTCGTCCTGTACGCGCTGGGCATGGGCCTGATAATCGTAGCGCTGACGCTGGGAATGGCGCTCTTCCAGAGTGCGATGGTGCGGCTGCTCCGGAAAGCGCTACCGTACATTCAGCCGGTGGGCGCATGGCTGATGGTCGTAGCTGGAGCCTACATCACCTTCTACTGGCTTTCTCTCGGCGGCCTCCTGGACCGCCTGGCCTAGGAGCCGCACCCTCGTAGGGACCCGACCTGCCGAGGTGCCTGCCCGGCCTGAAGTGGGCAGCGGCGATATTCCCGCCGGAGTTGTGCGAAAGCCCGTTTCATTTTGCTTGTGCCAGTAGGTATAATGGTTTTCGGAGACAAGGGCGGATGCGGATGACAGTTTATGGTGAGTCTCTGGAAAGGAGGATGCCCGTTGGATAGTAGTAGTAGGAGGTGGGCCAGGTAGGTGTTCCCTGGAACACCTCCACATGGGGGCCTCGCTACGGCGGGGCCCCTTTTCTTCGTCCGGCTTGGCCGATCGGTCGCAAAGAGTACCCAATGACGACGCAACAAGGGGCCGAGATCGTCACCACGGCGCAACGTCTCACAGAAATCGTCCACCGTGCTTCCAGGTCGCGTCTGGTCGGCCTCGATATCGAGTCAAACGGGTTTCACCGTTATCCGGAGCGCGTCTGCCTGGTCCAGCTCGCTGCAGGCGGGTCGGCCTTCCTGATCGACCCCCTAGCCACCCCGGACATGGGCGCCCTGGGCAAGCTGGTGGCCGACCCATCGGTTGAGAAGGTCCTGCACTCCGCGGACTACGACCTGCGCAGCCTGGACCGGGACTGGGGGTTCCGGGTCAGGAACTTGTTCGACACGAGCGTGGCTGCCGCGTTCGCCGGCTCCACGAGCCTGGGCCTTGCCGCCGTGCTCCGGGAGTATCTGGGGGTGGAAGTGCCCAAGAGTAAGAGGCTCCAACGGGCCGACTGGACGCTCCGTCCGTTGAGTGCGGAGGCACGCCTCTATGCCGCCTCGGACGTCCTGTATCTGGAACGCGCCAGGGACCTGCTGGTGGAGCGGCTTGACGGACTGTCCCGGCTGGGGTGGGTGAAGGAGGAGTGCGAGCGATTGGCGGAGACAAGGTACCAGCCGCCGGACAAAGAATGGGCGTTCCTGTCGATGAAAGGGAGCCGCGCCCTCGACGCCAGGGGCCTAGCTGTCCTGAGGTCCCTGCACCGGTTCCGCGAGCGAGAGGCTGTCAGAAGAGACCGGCCGCCTTTCAAAGTGCTTTCCGACGCCGTACTTGTGGGTCTGGCCGCCGGTCCTCATTCGGGCCTCCCTAAGGTCAAAGGCCTCGGCAGATACGGGCGTCCACCGGCCGCAAAGTCTCTTCTAGCCGCAATCAACGACGGGCTTCGCGAAGGCCCGATCGAACGCCCGCGTCGGAATGCACGGAACACCCGGCGACTCAGCGCAGCCGAGCGGGTGAAGGTCGCGGACCGTCTGAAATGCGCGAAGGGTTGGCGTACCCGGCTGGGCCGACGACTGGGGCTGGACCCGGCTCTGCTGTGGCCCGCTCCGAGCCTCGAGCGGCTGGCCGGAGGGCGCAGCAGCATCGACGAGGAGTTCGAAAACGCAGGCGTCCGGTCATGGCAACGCCGCGAGTTTGGAGGTCCTCTGCGGACTTTCTTCGCCGGCCTCGGCTGAAAGTCGCGGACTGAGTGTAAGCTGAGCGCCACCCCTCTGGATTCCGGCTTTCGCCGGAATGACGAGCCCTACGCTGTGACGATTCCTGAATCCACCTGCTCGTTGTTAAGGACTCCGGATGCCGGAGTCCTCTACTCGTAACGGAGGGCCTCCGCCGGGTAGACGCGTGACGCCTGTCGCGCGGGCAGGAACGTCGCCAGCAGCGAGGCCACGTACGTCAAGGCCAGGATAACGCCGATCTGTATCCACGGGATGCCGAACCGTATGGTGTCGATGCCTTCGTCCTGCTTGATGTCCGTATACGCCTGCCAGCCCAGCACTATGCCCAGGACCGTGCCTATGACTATGCCCAGGAGCGATATGAAGGAGGCCTCCAGCAGAAAGCTGAGCTGGATCATCCGGCGCCGGTAGCCGATGGCCCTCAGCACCCCGATCTGCTGCCGTCGCTCCACGACCGCTCGAGTGCTGACCACCCCGAGACCCGCAACGCCCACGAGCAAGCCCAGGGACATGAAGCCGATGAACATGCGGAAGAAGGTCTTGCCGCCCGCCGCCTCCTTCTCCAGCTCGGCGTCCAGGGCGACCGTGTCCATCCCGTGTTCAACGAACGACGCCTCAAGGTCGGTAGCCATCTCTTCGGGATCGATGCCGTCGGCCAGCTTGAGTCGATAGTTGGTGACCGGGATCGAGAACGACACAGCGCTGTCGAGGACCGACTTCGACACGATCATTGACCAGGAGTTCTCGTGTATGCGGTCCAGCACACCGATGACCTTGAGCTGGACCGTGGCGCCGCTCCGCCGCTCACGGACCTCGATGTCGACGGGGTTCATGCTCTCGTCGCGGTAGTACGGCTCCTCCAGCCAGGGCTCGAACCCATCGTCGCTGTCTGAGCTCTCGCTGGTCGCCACCATGTTGCCTCCGACGACCGCCAGGCCCGGGTCGCGCATCAGCGCCTGCCAGACCTCGTCAGCAGTCGTCCCGTAGCCGTCAGCGATGAGCTTGAACTCGTACTCCGACGCGCTGAGAAACGCGTCGTCCCCGGCCCTCACGCCCGTGTCCTCCCACCTCTGGCTTTCGCCCTCGAGAGGGCGCGCCTGAAGCCCTATCCAGGTGTATCCGCCGATCGCCTCGAAGTCGTCCGGTCGAAGGTCCGGATGCTCGTCGATGGCGTGGATGATGTCCTCGATCGGCGAGGTCGCATTGACCTGGGCGTTGATGTCCCAGCCCCCGGTTATCGTCTCAGTCTCCGCAAACTGCGTTCCGAAGGTCTCGGACAGCACCGACATCACCGTCAGCGTGAAGATGACCAGCGCGAACATGGCCAGAGTCAGCCCCGTACGGAACTTGGAGCTCATGGGGTAGGCCACTGCGGTGACGAAAACGGGCCGAAGCCGGCCAACGCGCGACGTCGCCAGGGTCAGCGCCCGGATGAGCAAGTCCGCGTTGTACATCACCGACCAGACCGCGGCTGACACCATGAAGATCCCGGAGACGAACATCATGTCGAAGTCGCCCTGAAGGTCCTCGATGGTCTGCTGGAAGGCGACCGAAGGCAGCGACCAGAAGACCAGCATTACTACGCCAATGAACGTGAAGGCCATGCGCTCGACGACGTCCGCGCGGTACTCAGTGCGTCCCAAGACGAACGGCCAGGCCATCGCTGCCCCGACAACGAGGGAAACAATCGCGACCGCGATTGTCAGCACGCTGGACTCCACAATCCCAATGACGAGCACGACCGCGCCACCGGCGCCGACTATCAGCCCAAACGAGGCGACGGGTATCCGCGATCGGAGCGCCATTACCCTGAGCATCAGGCCCAGCCCGAGGATCATCAGCGAGGAGCCGGCCGTGAAGACGGACAGCCGTTCCAAGCCGGCGATACCCCACCAGGTGACGAGAACGCCGATGACCAGCAGGAGCCACCCGCGAAGAACGTACGGCCAGGAAAAGCGCACCAGGGCCACAGAGACACCGGCCAGCCAGATTGGAGGGACGGCCCAGAGCGCGGCCAGGCCGAGCCTGCTCAGGACACGAATCGGTTTTGGTGGCCAGAGCGCCCGGACCGCCGACCACAGGTGGATCAGAGGCCGGACCACGGCCTCGCCCACTGGGAGCAGACGCTCCGAAAGAGATGACTCGCCCTTCAGAGCTATCGCTTCGGGAAGGCCACGGATGGCGGTGACGATATTGAGTCGGCTGACACGGTAGGAGGAAAGGACCACGGTGCCCAGGGTGATTATCATGCCGATGCAGAACGACACGATGATCGTCCGGGGCTCGAAGTGGATGCTCATCTGGAAGTCCTCTTCGAAAGAGGCGAAGAGGCGGTTCAGTATGACCACCATTCCTGCGCTTACCGCGAGGCCCAGCACCACGCCTATGGCGACCGACCCCAGCGCGTAGGCCGTCCCCTCGAACGTAAACATGTGCACCAGGTGTCTGCGCCTCGCGCCGATGGCCCGGGCCATCCCCATCTCTGATCTTCGTGCCGAGGCCAGCATCACGAAGATGAGGAAGATGAGGAGCACGCCGACGGATATAGAGAACAGGCTCATGACCATGAAAAAGGTCGTCGCAAAGCTGCCGGCCTCGTCGGCAAAGGCCAGACCGCGACGCTTCAGCTCAAATACGCGGAAAGAGGCTAGCTCGCTGAAAAGTGTGCTGGCCTCCCGGTCCACCTCCTTGAGTTCCCCACTCTCCAATGCATCGGAGATGACTCCGACGATGTCCTCATCTGCCAGTAGGCTGACCAGATCGTCCGAGAGCTCCTCCGCCCGCAGCTCGTCGCGAAGCTGGGAGACTTCCTCTTTCAGGTGATTCGCTAGAGACTCCTCCTGTGCCGCGAGCGCATCGAGTACGGGTTCGCTGTCAAGCAGGCTTTGGAGCTCGGCGGCAACGCGCCTGTCGGTGTACAGGACCCTCAGCCGGCGCGCAACCGACTTGCTGACCTCTTCGCCTTCAACGGAGTCTCCGCGGTTGGAGACCACGATGCTGTTTATCTGGCCCTCCCTCCCAAACGTAGCTTGCGCCCGTTCCAGGGAAAAGATGAGAGTGGGGTCCCTCCCGGCCAGTCCTCCCGGCTCCACGATCTCCTTGATCTTGAACGCCGGGGTGCTATCTCCGATAAAAAGCCTCACCTCGTCACCGACAACGGCGTCCAGCTCATCGGCCGCCTTCCCGTTGACGTAGACCTCGCCACCGGCCAGCGAAGTAAGATCGACCGTCTCGCCGGTCGCGGACATGAAGGAACCGAAGGCGTCCAAGTGTGCTGGATCGACGCCTAGTACCCTCATGAAGCCTTCGCTCTGTGACGTCCTGACGTTGACCGCCGGGACCGACTCGGCGATCTGAGGAGCTAGCCCGTCGACCTCCTCGAATCCGGAAAGCTCCACCCGCAGGTCCTCGAACCACTGGATGTCGGCGTAGGAGTTGCTTCCGAAGCTATCGTCGGCCTCGGCTCGCGCGGGGACGATCAGCTCGTCGATGGTGCCGAGCTCCTCGAGCACCACCGAGCGAATGGAGTAGCTGATGGTGTCTCCGGTGCCGAAGGCGGCGGATATGATCACCGTGCTGAGCATCACGCCGATGACAATGAGCGCCGTCTGACCCAGCCTCCGCGGTATCGGCCGCAGACCCAGCTTCAGGATGATTCGACCGCGCAACGCGGTAACGATCAGGACGACAGCCGCCGTCAAGAAGATAGCCAGAACGGCTATCATGAGCGCGTTCATGGAGAGGCCGAACAACTCTTCCACTAGTCGCCTGCCTGTCCGGCTATCGCAGCCTGAGCGCCGTCGCTGGAGTATTCGTGAGAGGCATCCCGGCCGTTGATGATCGCACCGTCTCGCATCCGCACGATCCGGTGAGCCTGGTCCCCAACGTCCTGGGAGTGTGTCACGAGCACGAACGTCTGGCCGTTGTCCCGGTTGAGCCCGGTCATGACCTCGACGATCTCGCCAGCGGTCTCGCTGTCCAGGTCCCCGGTAGGCTCATCGGCCCACACTATGGCCGGCCGGTTGACGAGCGCGCGGGCGATGGTAACGCGCTGCCGCTGGCCCCCCGAGAGCCGGCCTGGGATGTGATGTGCGCGGTCGGCCAGGCCGACCAGGTCCAGCATCTCCATCGACCGTTTGCGCGCCTCGCCTGCGCCCACTCCCGACAGCAGCAGCGGCATCTCGACGTTCTCCACCGAGCTCAGGACGGGAAGCAGATTGTAGAGCTGGAATACGAATCCCATATTCAGCGCCCGGTAGTCGCTCCGTTCGTCATCGGGCAGGTCATGGAGCACTACCCCGTCTATCAGCACCTGGCCGGAGTCTACGTCGTCGAGGCCGGACAGGCAGTTGAGCAGCGTGGTCTTGCCACAGCCACTGGGGCCCATGATGGCGACCATCTCGCCCCGTTTGACCTCGAGGTTCACACCCCTGAGAGCGTGGACCTCAATCGACTCGGAGTCGTACGTCTTGTGGAGATGCGAAGCGGCGACTATCAGCTCTTCCAAATCGTCCTCCCTACGCGCTGTCTGGCTTAGGCTCCTGTTTCTCATAACATGTTGTCATTGCCTGGGACCGGAGTGCATCCGTCGAAAGGACGAATCCGCCTATCGGAAATGACGACTCTCCGAGTGGTCCCACGGTGGGAAGATGCTGTCCCGGCCGCCGGCGAGCGCGGCGCGCGTTAATCAGTGTGCTCTGCCGTGTTCGGCTCATCTGCCACGCGGCCCATTGTGCCGCCCCTTCGTCCTAACAGTGTTACGACAACCGTTACGAGCGGTCAGGGTCCACGGATGACTCGGAGGAAGTATAGCAAGGACAGGCCGGCCAGTTCAGGCGGCGGCGTGGCAGGGTCTGGTAAGCTGTATTGCCCGCGGAAACCACCGCTAAGCACGGTCGGATGAGCGATGAACAGCGGACATGCCTGCCCGTGGCGGTCTGGTACCTCTACTCGGAGACGGAAGAGCCGCTGGGGCAGACGTACCGTGGAGGCGAGGATGCCGTGCCCGCGCCCGGCGACCCCATCGAACACGCTGAGAAGCGGTTCGAGGTCGTGAGCTACACAGAGCTACGGGCATCCTGCGCGACGCGGCGGTTCAGCGTCGTGGTTCGGGCGGCCGACAGCGGGCGCTAGTCCAGCCCCGGAGGAGTGAGGGAGACCTCCAGAGCCTGCTCGCACCAGCGGGCCACCGCGAGGAGCGTGCTCTCGTCGAACGGCGCGGCCGCAAGTTGTATGCCCAGCGGGAGCGCGGACTCGCTGAGTCCTGAGGGCAGCGTGATGGTGGGGAAGCCGCTGGCCGTCCAGGGTGACTGGAACATCGCGGGACCGGTCGTCGTCAGGTCCCTGGGCGCGGGAGTGGCCGTCGTCGGCGTCAGCAAGACGTCGTACTCCCGTACGGCATCCTCCAGCTCATCGCGAAACGCCCGCACCGTCTGCCTGGCATGGAGATAGTCCACCGCGCTGGTGCCCAGGCCGTCCTCGATGAGGCCGCGTACGTTCGGCGCATAGTCGTCCGCCCTCGCGGCGAAGTCGTCACGGTGGACGTCAGCCGCCTCGGAGGACATGATGACATGATGCGCCGCCAGCACGTCATCGTAGCTGGAAGAGAGCGACACATCGTCGATCTCCGCCCCGGCTCCGCTCAGACTCTTTATTACCTGTCCGATGCGGGCACGGACCTCTTCGGCTGCCTCCTCCATGAAGAGCCAGCCGAGCAGGCCTATGCGCGGCGTCCCGTCCCAGGAGTCGATGGCGTAACGATAGTCAGGCACAGGTCGACCGGACGAGGAAGGGTCGTGTTCATCGCGCCCGGCCATCACCTTCAACAGCAGGGCCGCGTCCTCGACGCTGCGCGAGAAGGTTCCCATGGTGTCCAGGGACGCGGCGACAGGGAAGACGCCGTGCCTGCTGATCCGCCCAAAAGTCGGCTTCAGTCCCACGACCCCGTTGTAGGACGCGGGCCGCAGGACCGAACCCCCGGTCTGCGACCCCAGAGCGACGGGGAATATCCTGCTAGCGACGCCCACAGCTGAGCCGGTGCTCGACCCGCCGGGGGTGTGCGCCGGGTCCCAGGGGTTGCGGGTCGGGGGAGGGTCCATGCAGGCGAACTCGGTTGTTACCGTCTTGCCCATGACGATGGCGCCCGCGCGCTTCATCAGCGCGACGCTGGTGGCGTCGTACTCTGGAACGAAGTCGGCGTAAATCGGGGAGCCCGCCGTCGTCCTCACGCCATTCGTGTAGTAGATGTCCTTGACCCCAACGGGCACACCGTGGAGGGGTCCCAGCGGAGCACCCGCCTCGATCTGCCTCTCACTGTCTCCGGCCGCCCTCATGGCCGCATCGGGATCGAGGGTTACCCAGACTTTGAGTCGCGGCTCCAACCGACCTGCACGGTCCAACAACGACTCCATCAGCTCGACCGGCGAGAGATCGCGGGCGCGTATCCGCGCGGCGGCCTCGGTGGCGGTTAGCTCGAACAGCTGCGACATTCTCAACTCCTCTGGCGGTCTCGTCGGCGCGATTATACGAAAAAGTCGTCCGTCGCACATCGGCCGTGACGCTGACGTCGCCCGTGGTACCATCGTAAGCAGGCACTGGACTCAGGAGGGAGATGCGATGCCAGCGATGAGCAGGGCGCAGATAGACGAGTTCCTGACAGGCGGACGGCACGTCATGAAGCTGGCCACGTTGACGGCTGAGGGCTGGCCCTACGTCACGCCCATCTGGTACGACTACGACGGCGAGACCTTTCTAGTGGCTGGCCGCGGGAAGGCGCGCTGGGTGGCCAACATCCGGGATGACAGACGCGTTTCGGCGTGCATCGACACCTCTGAGGCCCCCTATACCAGGGTCCTGGTAGAGGGGGAGGCCGAGATCATCGACGGGAGCTGGCTTGGTGAGTGGGAGCACTGGGCGGTCCGCTACCTCGGACAGGAGGCTGGTCACCGGTACTACGAGGAGACCAGGCTCACGCCCCGCGCGCTGGTCCGCATCAGTCCTCGCACCGTCACGGCGTGGGCCGGCCCCGGCTGGCACCCCAGGTACACTGAGTGAGTCTGTGAGTGGGAAATGCGCGATACCGGCTGGCAAGGCTTTTGCGCCCACGCGCGATGTGAAGAGACCGCACGTGTTCCGGTCGGGCTGCCGGCTACTCGGGGGGAGGGGGCAGCAGTTTGCGGGCCCGGAGGACGCCAAACAGCAACACCCCCACGAAAACGGCCGCAACCGAGATCACTGTCGGCAGAAGCCAGGAGAGACGCTCGCTGACCGGGACCGGTGGCGGCTGGGGCGCTCTGAACATCGGATTGTCCTCTTGAGGGCCAAGAGTTGCGCGGGGCAAGCCCTCGGTCTCCAGGTACGGGAGCACCCGCTCGATGTCGTAGGACGGCCGCCCCGCTTCGTCGTTTCCGTAGTACAGCCCGTAGGTCAGGCTCGGGTCTGCCGAGAACACAAGCCTGCGCTGCAGACCCCACATATCGACAGCCTGGATGTCGAGGGGCGGATTGTCTTCGTGGTGGACCACGAGGCGGAAATAGCGAGACGTGGTCTCCGGAAACGTGAACGCGAGGTTCTCGCCCGTGAACCTGGTGGTTTCGAATGAGTAGACCGCGCCGCGGGCCAGCGGTTTCCAGTCCTCCCGGTCGGAGCTTGCCTCCAGGTCGACCTCCCGATAGAAGTTCACATCGGGAACGCTCACGGCGAGACGGTGGGTGGGAAGCCCCCGAGCGCCCAGATCCAGCTCAATGAGCGTGGTGTTGCGATCGACATCGCGGCTAGAGCCCAGAATGGAGACCGGCCAGCCGACCTCCCGGGGCGGTGTCTCATCCACGAAAAAGACGGTGGCTCCCGCGACCTCCAGCGCCTCCTCCCCCTCGTCGCTTATCCGTACCCGTAGATAGCGAGCCGAGCTTGGCGGATACGTCACTCTTGTGTCGCGGGTCGTGAATCCCCGCTCTTCGACCGTGAAATCGAAGACCGGCCCATCGCCGACGACGGCCCAAGTCACCCCGTCCGTGCTGGTCTCGACGAACGCCGTTTCGCGGAAGTTGGCCGACGTCGTTCGTATCTCGATCTCATTGTGCAGGATGCCCTCGCGCCCCAGGTCAGCGACGAAGGTCGTGTACCGGCCCGGAACGTAGCCCGTATCGCGAAGGCTCACGGCGAAGGAGTCTCGTCGACGTTCGCCCGCGTCCACCTCGATCTTGAAGGGAACCTCGGCGCCGTCGCCGGCGATGACCCGGAGGTCCGCCAGACCGGGGGACGAACCGGCGAACACCTCGGCGTCCGGGAGGAATTCTATCAAGCCCTCTCCCTGGAGTCCGGACGGCAGGACCACCGCCTTGACGAAAGGCCATTCGGCCGGCACAAAGTCAGCGAAGACTTGAGATATCACGAGTGACGCGACGATCAGGCCGGCCGGCACTGGCGCCAGCTTAGGGCTGAGCGGGAATCTTCTGTTCTTCATCCTGGTCCTCAAAGAGAAACCCCTTGAAAGCGGCACTGTAGCGCTGGTAGAGGAATCCGCCGACGAGAAGGATTCCGCCCAGCGCCATGAACGCGGCCACGCGGTATCCTCTCTCCAGAGCCACGGAGTCCCAGAGAAAGAGTTTCAACACGGGTACGGCCAGCAGTGCCAGGCCCGCGACCCTGACCGTTCGCCAGCCCCTGACGATTCCCAGCGCCAGCACGACTCCTCCGTATGCGGCCCATAGCAGGCTGAGGCTGAGGCTCTTGACGTGGTCCGCCGTCTGGCCGGTTGCTCTCACGATGCCGCTATCCACGGCGGAGATAACCTCGGCGCTGGCAACCCAGAGGGTCAGGAAGCTGGCTCCCGCGAGCAACGCGGGAAAGACGACGTCGGGCTCCCATTCCTCAACGGCCTCCCGCCCTTTTCTCACCAGGAAGGCAGCAACGTACAGCGCGATAATGCCCGAGCCGAAGGCCAGTACCCGGTAATTCAGGAAGATGCGGAAGTCCGCGAGGTCCACCGGAGTGTCGAAGACCAGAAGGCGCATGACCAGAGTTGCGAGCACTCCCAGACTGAACAGCCTGAGCTCATACAGCCCCAGTCGAAACGACAACCACATTAGGGCTGCCGCCTCAACAGCCCAGCTAAGCGCGATCCAGACACCATCGACCTGGGTGGGCACCGTGAGGGTAAGAAAGACGTTACCAGCGGTGAGGAACGCCGGGAACAGCATTCGGTCCCACTCCTGGCTGTCGTCGCTGTTACGTCGTATAAGATAGGCCGCCAGGTATGTCGCGGCAATGCTGAGCGCGAACGCCAGAAGGTAGCTGTTGAGGAACGGCGTCACGTCGGCCGACAGTGCGTCGGGGGTATCGAGGATGATCAGCCAGGTGGCGAAGACGGCGAACACGACGACGCCGAACACCCGCAGCTGCCACATCCGCAGCGTGAACGAGAGCCACACCAGCACGACGCCTTCCACAGCCCACGCCACGCTGACCCACGGTCCCCCTAGCTGAACGGGCACGGCGATGGTCAGGAAGACGAGCGCGATCCCCAGGGCCATCAGGCTCAGATGGACGTGTTCTCGGCTCCTCACAAGGGCGAGATAGGCGAGCGCCCCGTAGAACAGCGCGAGCAGCAGCGTGAATCCGCCCATCCAGGGCCGGAAGTCGTTCCACAGGAGGCCGTAGCTTATTCCGAAGAATGCGGCCGCGTTGATGACCATGAGGGACTGGTCGAAGGCCTGTGGCGCGCGTCGCCACACGATGTGGAACAGGGTCGTCGCCGCGACGAATATCAGAAAGACGATGGTCAGGCTCCCTTGTGACGTGAGCACTCCCACCGTGCTCCCGTAGTCGTCGTACCACACCCCAAAGGTGGCCAGGGAGCCCAGCAGCGCCAGGAGCGTGAACCATCGCCAGTTTCTGAAGGTCGACAGGGCGAGAACGCCGACGTCCACCGCCATGACGTAGGCCATTAGCTGAATGCTCGAACCCGCGCGCACCACATCCTCACTCGTCTGCGCGAACCCTCCGGTGACGAAGGGGGCCATGAACGCGCCCATGATGCCTATGACGGCCAGCGCGACGGACTCGTATCTGACGGCGATGGCCGCCGAGGCCACACTGATCAGGAGCAGCAGGCCGACCGCCGGATAGAGGGAGATCAGTCCGAAGATGGCGAAGGCCGCGAAGATCGACAGGTACAGGAGGGCCACGCCTCCCCCGGCCAGGGCCTGCGCATAGGCGGGATACCTCTTTTGCCAGTACTCGCCGCCGGTGAGAAAGGCCAGGCCCCCAACGATGCCCAAGGCGACCCTCCCCGTTTCGCCGATCCAGTTGTTGTCGAAGGCCAGCTTCAGGAAGAAGCCCATTCCGATGACAACGGCCAGGACTCCTATCCGGGCCAGCCAGTTCCCTCCCAGGAGTAGCTCCCAGTCCGCAGGGAACCGCTCCAACACATCGGCGAGCCGAGGTCCGGCCGGCGGAGGCGTTATCCCTGCGGGGGCGCTCGCTGGAACGGCCGCCGGTCCCCGCGGGGCTGAATCGGGCACGTCTTCGAGTCGTGAGCTCGGCTGCCGGCCGTAGGGGCGTGCGTTGCGGCT
This sequence comes from uncultured Dehalococcoidia bacterium, assembly GCA_964528205.1. Lineage (GTDB taxonomy): Bacteria > Chloroflexota > Dehalococcoidia > Lucifugimonadales > CAZGRI01 > CAZGRI01. The sequence goes on from CAZGRI010000007.1 coordinate 23,942, forward strand.
GGTCGGGCTGAGTCTGCCCTCCCGAAGGATACGTCCCGCCTCCCGTGCGGAAGGTTGGCTGGAAGAGTCGAAGAAGCCCACCAGGGCGGTGCGGACCAGCTGGACTTCACGCTGGAGGGACCGCACCTGTCCATGGAGGTCGGCAAGGGCCGCGTGCTCGGCCGACGCGTCCTGCGAAGCCTCTTCCACTTCTTCGGCGGGACCGTCGCCTCCCTTCGGTCCAGGTGGCAGGGCCACGCCGCAGCCGATGCAGAAGGCGTTGAGCTCGTCATTTTCCTGGTGGCAGTTAGGGCAGCGCACTGGTCACATCCTCCTAGCTCAGGAAGTATGGACGGTCATTGACCGGGAACCTGTCGTGTTACGTTCGCACTTTGACGACCCTGGTCCCTGCGATATAGTCATGCCAACCCCTTTTTCTCGGGTCCCAGGCTATCCAAAGGAAGCCGAGAAGAAGCATGATTCCCGAGACGATCTTGCCGACGATCTCCCGCAGGGCCGCGTAGCCCAGCCCGGGCACCTTGCCGTCCACATTGACCACCTTGATCCCCAGTGACATCTTCCCAATCGTCTGGCCTTTCAGGCCCGTAAGCGCTACGTAATACCCCAGGGGCAGCACGACACCGAGGACGGCTAAAACGGCACGAACACCAAGGTCGGTCGGAGAAAGCTCATCGAGGAAGCCCAGTGTTCTGAATACGCCCAAGGCGAACCAGATGATCACCCAGTCGATCAGCCATGCCCCGAGCCTCATCCAGAATCCGGCGTACCGGACGGCGGCCATCTCGGGGATAGCCGCCACTGCAGGAGAGATGTCCCTCGCCGTTTCCAGCGACACCCCACAGCCGCCGCAGAAACTTGCCAAGCTTGGATTCTCTCGGCCGCAGCTCGGGCAGAACATACTCCCCTCCCCTGACGACTCGTTGGGCAAAGGGCCTCCCGCGGAAGGGCGGAAGGCGGTTCGGGTGTACGGTTGCTCGGGTCTATAGTGGCAAGAAAGGCGAAATAAAGATAGGTGCAGATGAACCGTCCCCAATAGGTACACGTACCATGATGGACGTGGTATCGGGGAACGGGGTAGCCCGTGGCCCTGTCATCCGGGTCCAGCCGGGGCTAGAAGGTCAGCGACACCTTGAGCGCGCCGTCGTCCTTTGAGTCGGCCAGGTCGAAGGCCGTCTGTACGTCCTCGATGGGGAACTGGTGGGTCACGAACGGGGCCATGTCGATGTCGCCCTCCGCGATGTAGTCGACAGCTAGCTGGAAGGCCGGCAGGCCGGGCTCGTCCTGGGCTCCGAAGACCGAATGCATCTCCAGGCGCTTCCTGAAGAAGGTGTCCCAGTCGAACGGCACCCTCTCCATCGTCGGCGGCAGGCCGAACACAGCGATGTTGCCGACCGGGCGCGCCATCTGCATCGACTGGTTGAGCGTCGCCACGCTACCCACGGCCTCGATCACGAGGTCCGCCCCCTCGCCGCTGGTCAGGTCCAGCACCGCGTCGGTGGCGGGACGGCCCGTGACGTCGACCGCGTGGTCGATGCCCATGGCCACCCCGGCGGCCAGACGCTTCGCCACCGGCTCTATGCCGATGATGCGGTGGGCCCCGAGGCGTCTCAGCATGAAGTCGTGGAACAGTCCCACCGAGCCCTGGCCGATCACGGCAACCGTCTTTCCCAGCAGCGGCGGCAGACGGCGGCATCCGAAGACCACGGTTCCGAGCTGCTGGGCCATCAGTAGGTGGGACTCGGGGACCCCATCCGGCAGCGGGAGCAGGAAGCCGGGGTCGATTAGCTGGTAGCCCGCGAATACGCGGGAGCCCCAGATGCTGGGCGCCGTTAGGACAAGCTGGCCGGGAGCGAGGCCCGTGTCTCCGGCATCGACGACCTCGCCGACGCCCTCGTGGCCCGGGTATCCGTGCGGGAGAGGGAACTCGTAGGCGTTCCAGCCCATGTACACAATGTGCAGGTCGCTGCCGCAGATGGACGCCAGCCTGGTCCGGACCAAGGCCTTGCCCGGCTCGATGTCCGGGACGGGTACCTCGTCGCAGCGGACCCGCTTGAGTTCGATTGCCAGGGCCGCCGGCATCATGGGCATCAGGAGTCAACCTCTTGGAGCATTTGCCCCGACCTTACGCGTCGGAGCTCAGTCTGGCATTTTGGGTGATGGAACGGGGGTTGTCAAACCGAGGGCCGTCGTCTGAATGCGCTCGCTTTTCAGATGCCCCGGACTGTAGTCCGGGGTTAGCTCGTGTCGCCCAAACCTGGGACTTCGGTCCCCGGGCAAGAGGCAATGCCACAGCGGTGTCCCTTCATCGCGATGCGAAACGGTATATCTTTTCATCGAACGACAGGATGTAAAGCTCGCCGTTCCGGTCCTCGCCGAAGGATGAGATCGACAGTTCCGAGTCCACGAGCTCCATGTGCTCGGTCACTCTGCCACCGTCGTACCTGAGCGCCCAAATCCTGCCGCTGCAGAAGTCGCCGTAGACGTATGCTCCGTACAGCGACGGCAGCCTCACGCCACGATAGACGTAGCCACCGGTGACCGAGCATCCGTCGTTTCGCCCGTAGACGGCTATCGGCGGCCCCAGGCCGGTCCGGTCGCAGCCCTCGGCAGGCCGGAAGCACTCGTCTCCCTCCATCACGTTCCAGCCGTAGTTCACGCCCGGCCTGACGACGTCGATCTCCTCGTACCTGTTCTGTCCCACGTCTCCAACCCAGAGATCGCCGGTGAGCCGGTCGAAGGTGAAGCGCCAGGGATTGCGCAGGCCGTAGGCCCATATCTCAGCTCTTGTTCCGTCGCCCGAGTCGACGAAGGGATTGTCGGCCGGCACAGCATAAGTGCTCTGATCGTCGGGCGTGCTCACATCGATCCGCAGTATGGAGCCCAGCAGCGTGGATCTGTCCTGCCCGTTGCCGTCTGGATCGTTGCGGTTCCCACCGTCGCCCAGGCCTATATACAGGAAGCCGTCGGGACCGAACACAATCTGGCCCCCATTGTGGTTTGAGTACGGCTCGGGCACTTCGAGGACGATCAGCTCGCTGTCGGAGTCGGCTACGTCCGGATTTGCGACCGAAACGGAGAACCGCGATATCACCGACCTTCGCGGGCCGGATGCCGAGTAGTAGACGTAGAAGTAACCGTTGCTCTCGTAGGCGGGGTCGAACGCCAGGCCCAGGAGTCCCTCTTCGTTGCCGCCGTCGTTGACCCTCTGCCTGATGTCCAGAAAGGTGTCCGCGGAGGAGACGCCCGGGTCATCCGGAAGCACCATGATCCGTCCCGGCTGCAGCACCAGGAACAGCCGGTCCGAACCGTCATCCGGATCGATCAGCACCACCATCCGTGGGAAAGACAGCCCAGTGAAGGCGCGTTCGACGTCGAGCTTGACAAGGGGGGAGACGACCGGCGTCCCGTTGGAGGCGGACGGGATCACGGCGACCGGCGTGTCCGGCGAAGGGACGGCTGTGGGCGTCAGCTGCGCTGGCTCCGGCGAAGGCGCGGGAATCGGGGCTTCGACCTCAGACGCCTGGATCGTGGGCGTGGAGGAAACCCCAGGCTCCCCGTTCGTGCAGGCCATCGCCGCCAGTGCTAGAATCAGGCAGGCACACACGTATCTCATCGAGCGATCATATCCCGAAGCCCCCCGAGGAGGTCACCTTGATAACCCGGATGAACCACACCGGATTCGTCGTAAAGGACCTGGACAAATCCACGGATTTCTATCTCAACGTCGTGGGACTCACGTTGAAGGTCCAGAGAGAGCGAGAGGGTGGCCCGATATCCGACATGCTGGGCTATGAAGATACCCACCTCAAGGTGGCCCATCTCAGCGTCGGCGACGGCCACGCCCTGGAGCTGATCCAGTATGTCCACCCCGAGGGCGCCGAGAGGCCAAGTGAAGAGAGGAGCACGCTGGGCGCGAGCCACCTGGCTTTCAACGTCGACGACATCGAGAAGACCTTCCAGCACCTTGTCGAGAACGGCGCCCGAAAGCTGCACTCCCCGGTGGTCATGCAGCCGGGCCGAAAGGCCTGCTACCTCCAGGACCCCGACGGGAACTGGATCGAGCTAATCGAGAGCAACGAGTAGGCCCTATCGCCCGCCGGGGGTGGGCGCCGCTCGTCTCACTCCACCGACACAACGGACCAGACGCCGCCGACCCCTTCGCCCAGCGCATCTCCGGGCTTCTCGTCGTTGGCGAAATAGTACAGCGGAACGCCGTCGTAAGTCACTTGGGAGTACCCATCGTCCCGGGTAATGCTTCCGAGAAGGTCCCCGTCCACTCCATCGGCGGCCGATGGGTCCCTTACCGTCACCAGCGGGGGCCAGTTCAGGGCACAGCCTCCGCTGCAGTTCGACACACCGGACTCGTCCCGCTCGAACAGGTACAGCGTCCGGCCACTGCCGTCCAACAAGATTGTCCCGAGCTCATCATGCTCGCCCGCGTTAACACGCGCGTCCCCCCGGACGGGTCCTCCGTCCGTGGAGACCACGTACCACACATCGCCGCTGTTCTGCCCGTTGGTATCTCCAGCAAACTCGTCTCGGGCGAAGTAGTACAACGGCCAGCCGTTGTAGGTGACCTGGGACGCCGCGTCCTGGCCGGTGATAGTCCCCAGCCGGTCGGCAGCCACCCCCTCGCCTCCGGCTGGAGCTCCTTCCACCACGAGGGGAGGCCACGCGGAAAGACACCCGCCCGAGCAGTTGGACACTTCACGTTCGTCCTGGGTGAACAGGTACAGCGTCCGCCCGCTGCCATCGGTCAGGATCCTTCCCAACTCCGGGTGATCCGACACAGTCACGTCTGCGGTCGTCTCCACGGGAGCTTGGGTCGACTCCGCACCGACGGACGTGGGCGTCGCGGTTTCGGCCGTTGCGGTCGGCTGAGCGGAAGGCGTCGTCGGTGTCGGGCTCGGGGGAGTCCTGGTGGCAGTGGGATCCGTCGTAGTTCCGGAGCACGCGACGGCAAGAGCGGTTACCGTCATCAGCAGGGTAACCAAGAGGCTTTGTCTCAACGCTGTCCCTCCGTATCCGGCTGTTCTCAACAGCACTACGGAGCTGATGCGGTATCCGGATTCACCCGTCCAGGCCCAACAGAGCGATGGGGTTTCCCTTGACGAGCGCGGACACGCGGTCGGCGCTCAGCCCGGCCTGGAGAAGCGCTGCTATGGCCATCCGCATGCCCTCGGCCGGCGGCGGGTTCATCCACTGGCCGAAGTCCGTCGTGACGATGCAGTGATCGGTGCCCAGTGTCTGAAGTGTCTCGGCCAGTTCAGCGGGGCTCATCGAGCTTCGGGACGGCGTGCACGCCAGGAAGGTGTACTCCAGGAAAGCGCCCAGCGATGCCATCTCGCACTGCTCGTCCAGAGAAGCGACCCCTGCCGGATGCGTCGCGAGAAGCCGGTTGACCCCCCTCGCCTTCGCCTGTCTGAATAGCTCGATCGCCTCATCGGGCGCCACGTGACCCGACGCCACCACCATGTCGTAGCGGCCGGCGACGTCCAAGATCTCCAGGACCGACGGTCTTAGCTGTCCTCCTTCCAGCAGATCTATGCCGCCGCTCCCGCCCTGTCGTTCGATCCAGTGTCGGGCCGACATGGTCGGCATCCATACCACCCGCGCGCCAAGCCGGCCCGCCACGTCGACCGCATCGGGATTGAGGCCACCCACCGAGGTGTTGAGGACGATGGAGCCGGCGACATCCAGGCCGGGGTACATGCGGTCTAGGACGTACGCCAGGGGCGCTGTGCCGTACCGGTGGGACTTGAGCACGAAACCGCCCATCTCCGCCTCGTAAGCGTGGCGTCCGGTCTCCAGGGCGTCCAGCCGGCGCTCCTGGTCCGGGTCCGGGCCGGCGTGGACGTGGAGGTCGTACGACCCCTTGAGAATTGCCCCGATTTCGTCGTTCATCACCCCTCCGGTTCATGGCGCGGGACTTAGTGTACAATATCGCGAGTCCGCTTCCCAAAGACGCGGAGATGTTGCGGGCTACAGGAGCTTCGGATGCTACGGAAGCTTGGGCGAAGAACCGAGATCAAGCAGGACCGGGAGGAGCAGGACGTGCCCTCGGGCCAGTACGTCACCGAGAAGTTCCCGGTGCTGACTTTCGGGCCGAACCCGCGGATAGACCTGAGCACGTGGCGGTTCCGGGTCTTCGGCCTTGTGGACTCCGAGGCGACACTGGACTGGGAGGAGTTCAAGGCGCTGGGTGAGACGACGGTTGAGGCCCCCTTCCATTGTGTGACCCAGTGGAGCAAGATGGAAAACACGTGGGAGGGCGTGCCGTTCTCCGTGGTAATGGACCTGGTTACACCGAAACCGGAGGCGACCCACGTCATGGTCCATTGCTACGGGGGCTACACTGCCAACCTCGCCCTAGACGTCGTACAGGACGACGACGTGCTCTTTGCCTACCGGCACGACGGGGAGCCGCTCACCGTAGACCACGGAGGCCCCCTGCGGCTGGTGGTACCCAAGAGGTACGGCTGGAAGAGCGCCAAATGGGTCAACGGCCTCGAGCTAATGGCGAAGGACGCTCCGGGCTTTTGGGAAGCCAGGGGTTACCACATGAACGGCGACCCTTTGAAGGAGGAGCGGTTCTGGGATGAGCTGAGCTGACGAAGGGGGGGGTCGTCAGCGGCGGACCTCGAAAAAGAAAGAGAGGCGGGCCCTGTACTGTGGCGCCCGCCCCTCTCCCGCTTCCAGGCTCTAGACTATCGGCTTTACGCTACCTTCTTCTTGTCCCCCTTCGACAGAGGCAGCGACAGCAGCCCACTGTCGGACTCAAGGTAGACCATGTGCCCACACTGCAGGCACTCGTCGTACGGCCCGTAGACATCCCGGTTTGCGTGCATGTCCCCCCGGCAACGAGGGCACGATTTCAGCTTCAACATCTCTCTAGCTTCTCCTTGTCTGGTCCTCTCTCCCCACACTGCTTCCCAGTCACATGTACTACGTTAGATGTCCTGCCTCGGATTCCGGTTCTCCCGTATAACCCTTCGCCAGGCATCACCCTGTCTGTAATGGGTGAATTATATAACTTGACACGTAGTGTGTCAACTAGTACCATGTGTGTGGCTCTCCACATTGGGTGGACAGGAACCTCCGAGAAGGCAACGAGGACCTAGATGCCATGACAGGCAGGGCGGGACGTGACGAGCTGATGGGCACCTACGTCATAAGCGTAGCGGCCCGCCTGCTCCACATGCACCCCCAAACACTGCGCAAGTACGAGCGCATAGGCCTCATAATGCCGTCGCGGACGGTGGGGATGCTGCGCCTCTACTCGGAGCAGGACATCGTCCGCCTCCGGTTGATCAAGCACCTGGTCGAGGAGTTGGGGCTTAACCTGGCCGGCGTCCAGCTCGCCCTCGGGCTGTTCACCCGCCTCCTGGACGTTAGGGGTGGCCTGGCACAGCTGGAGGGAAACGAGAATCTGAAGGCCTACCTCGAAAAGCGGCTGGACGAGATGTTCGACCTGCTGGACCCCAATAGAGCGTGAAGTCCGAGGCCCAGGAGGCCCCAGAGTATGGGTAAAGAGAACGAAGAGAACGAACTGGGCGAACTAGACCCTCAGCGACCGTCCGAGTCGGAGGCAGACCCGGGCCCGGAGGACCAGGCGTCCGCCGAGCTGGAGGAGGCGCTGAGGGAGAAAGAGCAGTTTCGAAAGATGGCCCAGCGCGCCCAGGCCGATCTGGTCAACTACCGGCGTAGGGCTGAAGACGACAGGGTCGGGCTCCGACGAAGTGCCAACTCCGAGCTGCTGCTGAAGATCCTGTCGTTGAGCGACGACCTGAACCGAGCGGTCGAGCACGCGCCTGAAGGGGGAGAGACCGATGCTTGGTTGGAGGGGCTGAGGCTGGTCCAACGAAATCTTCAGAACGTGCTGCAGTCGGAAGGCGTCACCAAGATCGAGGCCGAGGGGCGGCCGTTCGAGCCGTGGGAGCACGAGGCCGTGTTTCACGAGGTCACGACCGATGGGAAAGAGGGCATGGTCGTAAGGGTCATCCAGGAAGGCTACAAACTGCATGACAGAGTACTTCGTGCGGCACAGGTTACGGTATCCAGGCTCGCCGAAAAAGAAGACTCCCAGGACACAACAGAACAGGAGGGGTAGCGATGCCCAAGATTCTAGGAATAGACCTCGGAACGACAAACTCATGCATGGCTGTCGTGGAGGGTGGTGAGGCGGAGGTCGTCGAGAACGCCGAGGGGTCTCGCACTACTCCTTCCGTCGTCGGGGTGAACGCCCGGACCGGAGAGCGGTACGTGGGGACGACCGCCAGGCGACAGGCGGTCACCAACCCCGACAACACTGTATTCTCCGTCAAACGGTTCATGGGAAGACGCTTCAAGGACGACAACGTCCAGCGGGACATCGGGCTGGTCCCGTTCAAGGTCGTGGAGCACTCCAACGGCGACGCCCACGTAATGATGAGCGACAAGAGGTACTCCCCGCCCGAAGCGTCCGCGATGGTCCTTCAGAAGATGAAGCAGGACGCCGAGGCCAAGCTGGGCGAGAAGATCGCCCAGGCCGTCATCACCGTTCCGGCCTACTTCGACGACAGCCAGAGAAACGCCACCAAAGACGCCGGCCGGATCGCCGGCCTCGAAGTGTTGCGCATAATCAACGAGCCTACTGCGGCGTCGCTCGCCTACGGTCTCGACAAGAAAACCGAGGAGACCATAGCCGTATTCGACCTGGGCGGCGGCACGTTCGACATCACTATCCTGCAGATCGGCGACGGCGTCTTCGAGGTGAAGGCGACCAACGGCGACACCCATCTGGGAGGAGACGATTTCGACCAGCGAGTAATGGACTGGATATGCGAGGAGTTCAAGCGTGACCAGGGGATAGACCTCAAGCAGGACCGCATGGCCTTGCAGCGGCTCCGGGAGGCGGCCGAGCGGGCCAAGGTCGAGCTCTCGACGCTGATGCAGACCGAGGTTAACCTTCCGTTCATAACGGCCGACTCCTCCGGCCCCAAGCACCTGGTGATGACGCTTACCCGCTCGAAGCTGGAGCAATTGGTGGCGGACCTGGTCCAAAAGACTATCGGGCCTTGCAAGCAGGCAATGGAGGACGCGAGTGTGACCGGCGACGGCGTCGATGAGGTGATACTGGTGGGTGGAATGACGCGGATGCCGGCGGTGCAGAAGGCCGTGGTAGACCTGTTCGGCAAGGAGCCTCATCAGGGTGTGAACCCCGACGAGGTCGTCGCCATGGGCGCGGCCATACAGGCCGGAGTCCTTCAGGGCGACGTCGACGACATCGTTCTCGTGGACGTTACACCGCTGACCCTGGGCATCGAGACGCTGGGAGCAGTGACGACGTCGCTGATCCCGCGCAACACGGCGATACCCACCGCCAAGAGCGAGACGTTCACGACCGCCGCCGACGGCCAGACCAGCGTCGAGGTCCACGTGACGCAGGGCGAGAGGGCCATGGCCAGCGAGAACAAGTCCATCGGCAGGTTCAACCTCGATGGCGTCCTGCCGGCGCCCAGAGGGGTGCCGCAGATCGAGGTCACGTTCGATATCGACTCCAACGGCATCGTCAACGTCTCCGCCAAGGACAAGGGCACCGGCAAGGAGCAGCGGATCACCATCACCGCCAGCTCGGGGCTCTCGCCCGATGAGATCGAGAGCATGGTGAACGCGGCGGAGGAGCACGCCGAAGAGGACCGGCGCAAGCGCGAGGAGATCCAGACGCGTAACACCGCCGAGAACACAGTCTACGCGGCCGAGAAGTTGCTTACAGACAACGCCGACAAGGTCCCCGAGGACCTCAAGACCGAGGTCGAGGGCGCGGTCGCGGCCGTTCGCACGGCGCTGCAGGGCGAGGACGTCGCGCAGATCAACTCCGCGTTGGAGGCGCTCCAGACATCTGTCCAGAAGGTGGGCGAGGCCGTCTACAGCCAGCAGCAGGACGGGCCGGACGAGGGCCCGCCGCCTGATGGGCAAGCGCCCAACGAGCCGCCCGAAGACACCGTGGAAGGCGAATTCCGCGAGGTCTAGGCGTCAGCCGACGTTTATACGCCCATTCTCGCGTAGGGGTAGGCCCCCGTGCCTACCCTGTCCCCAAGGTAACAGGAGCCTCGACCTTAGAGGACGTGGTAGGCCAGCAGGTGCTCGCGGAGAACGTCCGCGGCGAAGTCGTTGGACGAGTCGCGCCACACTGAGTGGATGTGGTTGGCGCCGTTCTGCCTGTTGTCGAACTCGACGACGAAGTTGCCGCCGTGGATGCGGTAGTAGTGCTCCCGACCCGCGCTGGTTGGTCCGCCCCACGCCCAGTGCAACCGGTCGATACCGTCCTCCGTCACCCTCGCCAGCCTCTGCTTCGATATCTCGTCCGGTACCTGAGTGACGTAGTCGGCCACCAGCGACATCAGCAGGTCCCTCTGGCTCCGTGACATCTTTGAGGCCGGTAGACCCTCCTCCTTCGGCAGCGAGACCGCGGAGCTATTGTAGGTGAGGATGTCGTCAGGGGCTTCTTCGTAGATAACCGCTCTGGAGCGCTGCCCTGCGTCCAGGCTTTCCATTAGCTCGAAAGCCAGGTCCTCGCGGGTGTCGAGCACACGCAGCCCCTTCTTCGGCCCCTTCCTGACCTCGGCCGGGTTGGCCCCGAAGAAGAACGGGGTGGCGGATATGACTTTGTCGCCCCAGATGCTGAAGTTGAGGGAGATGTGGTGCCCCTCGACCCGCCAGGCCCAGGGGTCTTTGCCGCCGGGCTCCCCGAACACCGTGAAGTAGTAGAGCTCCGGATCGCGCACGAAAGTAATGTGTCCCTTCTCCTTCTCCAGCGGGCCCAGCACCGACTCGAGGTCGATGATCAGCTTGGCCTTCTCGTAGGACCCGGTGGTCAGGCCGGTCGCCATCAGCGCATCCGCGAGCTCCCGCTGGCCGGCGTCCATGTCTCTCAAGGGCAGCCCGTGCCTGTTCAGCGGAGGGTAGTACCAGAAGACGCGCTCTCCATCCAGGTACTCATACGTCGTCTTCTCGACCTGGTCCGGCCGGAGGCTCTCCAGGAACGCGGCACCCGCCTGCGCCATCTCACCGGCTATACCTGACTCTGTGGAAATAGTCGCCATCGTAGACCTCCTTCGAGATGCCGTCGCACGCGCGGTATCTGGTGTCCGGGCCGACGGCCGACGCCTGGCTCCACCTGGGTATGAGCGCGATTATATCATCGGCGTCGCGCACCAACAACGAAGGCGTTCGCAGGCGGTCCGAGCGCTTGATATCGGGTGTCGCGCGGTGTACGGTAGCGACCAATAGGCTCTGGAGGGGATGCCATGGGGACCTCTGGCGACGCTCGGATTACGTCGATACAGCTCTGCGTTGGCCACCGGGAGCCGATGCGCCAGGTGGACAGCGCCAAGGCTATCGCGGGGTTCGGAATCGAGGGCGACGCCCACGCCGTGTCCGAGGGGCCGCGGAAGGCCAGGCAGGTCCTGCTGATGGACGGAGAGACCCTGGACGAATTCGGCCTGACCCACAGCCAGGTGCGGGAGAACATCACGACCGCCGGGCTCGAGCCCGGCTCGATCGCGGTGGGTCAGCGCCTGGCGCTGGGCGACGTGGTCGTGCTGGAGGTGACCGGCGACTGCGCACCGTGCGGCCGTATGGACGAGATCAGGCCGGGCCTGCGGGAGCAGCTCGAGGGCAAGCGGGGCCTGCTGGCGACCGTCGTCGAGGGCGGAACCATTAGCGTCGGCGACGCCATCCGCGCCGTCGAGCCCGCGCCCGCGGGTTAGGCTCTCCGCGGTAGCTACCTGCGGTCGAGCGCTTCATCCCGGACCGAACAGTCGCTCCATCAACTGCGCGGCGGTGCCCACCGATTCGAACCTGGACTTGCCGAGCACGCGCGTATTCGGCCTCTCCGTCCTCTCGCCCTTCACGTTTCTTTTGGTGTGTCTCCCAACCTTCTTGCCGAAGGATGGGATCTTTCCGCGCGGGGTACCTCCAAAGTATCGGTACCGTAAGTTGATCCGGTCATTATGGGTATCTTCTTCGTAGAGTAGCCAGATAACACAGGCTCCCGGCTTGTCTTCCAATCTGGCATTCACCGTGACTCTGCTCGTCTTGGCGTCCGCCCTGGAGCCCTTCAGCTGGAT
>CAZGRI010000008.1:0-24849 GCA_964528205.1 uncultured Dehalococcoidia bacterium
TCCCCGCGCCCCTATCCGAAGACGGAGATGGTCCATGAACGTCAGGATCGGCACCGCGCCCGATTCGTGGGGCGTCTGGTTTGCCGACGACCCCAGGCAGACGCCATGGCGACGATTTCTCGACGAGGCCGTCGAGGCCGGCTATCAGTGGGTGGAGATAGGGCCCTACGGCTACCTGCCCACCGACTTCGCGACTCTGCACCGGGAGCTGGACGCACGCGGCCTGAAGGTGCCGGCCGGCTTCGTCATGGCCCACCTGGAGGACGCCAACGGTTGGCCGGAGATCGAGAAGCATGTGCTGGCTGTCGGCGAGCTGCTGAGTCGCCTGGGAGCCAGGTACCTGGTGCTCATCGACGACGTCTACTCGGACCTCTTTACGGGCGAACGAACCAGGGCCTCGCGCCTCGAAGGGGACGGCTGGAAGCGGCTCATCGATGCCACGCACAGAGTTGCCGACGTCGCCCGCGACCGGTTCGGTCTTGATCTGGCCTTTCATCCCCACGCAGAGACCCACGTGGAGTACGACGACCAGATCGAGGCTTTCCTGGAGCAGACCGACCCCGAACGGGTGTCCATCTGCCTCGATACCGGCCATCACGCCTACAGAGGCGTGGACCCGATCGACTTCATGCGCAGACACCACGACCGGACCCCGTACATGCACCTCAAGAGCGTCGACGCCGAGATACGGAAAAGGGTCCAGGCGGAGGGCATCCCGTTCGCCACCGCCGTGGGGATGGACATGTTCTGCGAGCCGTCGAAAGGGGCGGTCGACTTTGCCGCCTTTCGCGACGTCCTGAGGGAAATCGACTACGATGGGTGGGCGACGGTAGAGCAGGACCTGTATCCCGCGCCTTTCGACAGGCCGTTGCCCATCGCCAGGCGCACCCGCGAGTACCTGCGGGAGGTCGGTATCGGCTGACCGGACCGGACTCGTGGCGGACCTTTACCTGAACATCCGGAGGTGGTCCCATGCACATCGGAGTCATGACGGGCGTCTTCCTGGACAGACCGCTGCGGGAGGCCGCTGAGAGGACACACTCCCTGGGCCTGAAATGGATCGAATTGCCGACCGGAGGGTTCTTCCCGCAGAGCCACTGCAACCCCGCCGAGCTGCTGGCAGACGATTCGGCGCTGGCCCGGTTCAAGGGAACGCTGACCGAGTTCGACCTCTCCATCAGCGCGCTATCGATCCACGGAGAGCCTCTCCATCCCGACCCGGACGTGTCCGGACCGTATGACAAGCAGTTCCGCGATACCTGCGCGCTGGCCGAAAAGCTGGGAGTGACGCGGCTGACTCTCCTGGCCGGGCTGCCGGAGGCCGCCCCCGGCGACAAGACGCCCAACTGGATACTCTATCCGTTCCCGGCCTATTACGTGGAGCGACGGGAGTGGCAGTGGGAGGAGCGCCTGATCCCTTACTGGAAAAAGCACGGACGAATCGCCGAGGACCACGGTCTCCGCCTCTGCTTCGAGATGCACCCAGGAGACATGGTTTTCAGGCCCGAGGAGCTCTTTCGGCTGCGCGATGCCGTCGGCACGGTGATCGGATGCAACCTGGACCCCTCACACCTGTTCTGGCAGGGAATGGACATCGTCGAGGTCGTCCGGGCCCTGGGCGATACCATCTACCACGTCCACGCCAAGGACACCAGGGTCGACAAACACAACGCGGCCGTCAACGGCGTTCTCGAGCCCAGGCCGTTCGACGACGACGCCAGGACCTGGGTATTCCGCACTGTCGGCTACGGACACGGCGAGGAGGTCTGGCGCGAGTTCGTGACGACGTTGCGGGCAGTCGGCTACGATGACGTCCTGTCCATCGAGTACGAGGACGTAACCATGGACCCCGACGAGGGCCTGGAGATGGCCCTCGACTACCTGCGACGTATCGTGCCGAGCAAGCCGGCCGGCAGCGTCTGGTTCGAGGCGGACTAGGCTGGTGCTCGATCGCGCAGAGAGACTTGGGATCGCGTCTCGACGGCCCGCGAAACACCACATGGGGGTGCTGATAAAGCCGACGTCCAGTCGTTGCAACCTCAACTGCAGCTACTGCTTCTACCTCCGCAAGATGGAGATGTATCCGTGGCGGGACAACCCCACGCTGACGCTGGACACCTTCGAGACGTTCCTGAGACAGTACGTCCCGCTGTCGGCCCCGGTCCTGTCCTTCAACTGGCAGGGAGGCGAGCCGACCATGATGGGTCTGCCGTTCTACGAAGGCGTCGTGGACCTTCAGAGCCGAGTCGCCCGAGAAACCGGTCCGTTCGGCTCCATACCGGTGAGCAACTCGATCCAGACCAATGCCACGCTGTTGGACGACGACTGGGCCCGGTTCTTCAAGCGTTCCAACTTCCTGGTGGGGGTGAGCCTGGACGGCCCGCCGGAGATGCACGATCGTCACAGGGTCGACTGGAAAGGCCGGGCGACCTTCGACAGGGTCATGGGCGGGATCGAGCATCTCCGCTCGCACGACGTGCCGTTCAACATCCTGGTGGTCGTGAACAGACACAACGTCGAGCGGCCCCGGGAGCTGCTGCACTGGCTGGTGGACCAGGGTTTCGACAACCTGCAGTTCATACCCTGCGTCGAAGTCCAGCCGGGCCACGCCAGCGTTGCCGACGGCGACCTGACCGATGAGTCCGTGAGCCCCGACCAGTACGGCAGGTTCCTGAGCGGGCTGCTCGACGCGTGGCTGGGGATCGGCATCGAGAAGCTGCGGATTCGTTGGCTCGACAACCTGGTCCAGATGCTGTGGGGCTTCGACAGCGAGTCTTGCACGCTCGCCCGCACGTGCGGCTACGTCGTCCTGGAGCACAACGGGGACTGCTATCCGTGCGACTTTTTCGTCGAGGGGGACTGGCGTCTCGGCAACATTCGCGAGATGTCCCTGGCGGACATGGTGGCCGGCGAGACGTTCCAACGGTTTGCCAGGGCCAAGCCGGCCCTTCACGAGGACTGCCGGGAGTGTCCCTGGCTCACCTTATGCTACGGCGAGTGCCCACGGTACCGTATCACGAACACGGGCGTGGCGGAGAACAGCCTTCCCTACTTCTGCTCGTCCTTCAAACAGTTCTTCGCCTACGGCTACTCCCGCATGGAGGAGGTCGCGGTGCGGGCGGGCAGGCACATGGGGCTGGCTGTCGCCCCCGGGTCGAAGCCCGCCGGCGAGAGGACCCGCACAAGGGCCGTGCCCATCACCGAGGTGCTGGACCGGGCCAGGACGCAGAAGCTGGGTAGAAACGATCCCTGTCCCTGCGGAAGCGGGCGCAAGCTCAAGAGATGCTGCGCTGTCCCGACGCCCCAGTCGCTCGGCAGTATCTAGCGTTGGCTGAGTACTCACAATCGCGATGACCCGCTACCTTGGGCTGCGTGCCGCCGCAGCCACCGGACTGAACCTACGCCCCCACCTTGCGCATTGGTACGAAGACCCCGTTGAGCAGGACGGAGACAGTCAGAGATGGGATCGGATAGCCAAGACGGAGTGATTTCAGCCGCGCGCGGTGTTCCGGCCGCGGTGGCTGAAGAGTTCCGACCCCTGCCTCGGCGGCAGGTGGTGATGACCATGGGCGGCGTGATGCTGGCGATCTTCCTGGCATCGCTGGACCAGACGATCGTGGGCACCGCCATGCCCCGCATCATAGCCGACCTGGGCGGCTTCGATCGCTTTACGTGGGTGACGACCGCGTATCTCGTAGCGTCCACGACGGCTGTTCCGATCGTGGGCCGGCTGACCGATCTCTACGGCCGCAAGCAGTTCTACATCGCGGGGATAGCCGTGTTCCTGGTTGGGTCGGTGCTCGCCGGACTCAGCCAGACGACGAACCAGCTTATCGCGTTCCGGGCCCTCCAGGGCATTGGCGGCGGTGTCATGATGGCCAACGCCTTCATCTCCATCGGAGACCTGTTCCCTCCGGCCGAGCGGGGCAAGTACCAGGGCTTCGTCGCCGCCGTCTTCGGGCTATCCTCCGTCATCGGGCCGACCCTGGGCGGGTTCATCACCGACACCCTCTCGTGGAACTGGGTCTTCTACGTCAACATACCCGTCGGCATACCAGTGATCGCCCTGTTCGTTCGCTACTTCCCGGCGGTCCGCCCCGCGCGTCCCGAGCACGGGCTCGACTACGCGGGGATGGTGGCGCTCGTGCTGGCCGTGGTGCCGCTGCTGCTGGGGCTGTCGTGGGGCGGGGTCCAGTACGAGTGGGCGTCGCCCCAGGTCATAACCGCGCTGGCAGTGTCCGCGGTCATGACAGTGGCCTTCGTCGTCATCGAGGTCCGAGCGCCCGAGCCGATAATGCCGCTGGACATCTACCGCAATCGCGTCGTCAGCATCTCGCTGCTGGCCATCATGCTGACCGGGTTCGGCATGTTCGGCGGCATAATATTCATTCCGTTGTTCTTCCAGGGGGTGCTGGGCTCGTCGGCCACCAGCAGCGGTAGCTTCCTGACACCCATGATGCTGGGAATAGTGGTGGGAGCTGCGATCTCCGGCCAGCTACTGTCTCGCGCCGGAGGTCACTACCGCATCCAGGGACTGGTCGGGATCGGAATCATGGTGACTGGGGTCTTCATGGTCTCCCGGATGACCGGCGACACGAGCTACGGCCGTGCCGTGGCCAACATCGTCGTGATGGGCTTCGGTCTGGGGACCACCTTCCCTACCTTTACGATCGCCGTCCAGAACGCCGTGCCGTACAGCTTGATGGGCGTGGCCACGTCGGCGACGCAGTTCTATCGCTCCATAGGGGGTACGCTGGGCCTCGCGGTCATGGGGTCCGTAATGGCGAGCCGTTTCGCCGACGGCGTTGCGGCCTCGCTGCCGGCCGACGTGGAGCGGGCGCTCCCACCGGGCCAGCTCACGGAGCTGATAAACAAGCCGCAGGCCCTGGTGAACGAGGAGGCGATGGCGGGCCTGCGGGCGTCCTTCGACCAGATGGGCGCCGAGGGGGCCGAGCTCACTCAGCGGCTGCTCGACGTCCTCCGAACCGCGCTGGCGTCATCCATCGGCGACGTATTCCTCATCGGCACCGGTGTCGTCGCCGCCGCGTTCGTCGTGACGCTGCTGCTCAAAGAGGTACCGCTGGAGCGCCGGCAACCGCCTGGAGCAGGCCGGGCAGGAAACCAGGATGCATGGAGGGATAGATGAGTCCGTATGCGATCGTCGGATCAGCGAGCGATGGACGGCGCCGGTAGCCCGGCCACGACACCCCGGAAGCTGCCCTTGAGAAGGAGGCACCGAGAATGGCAGAGTTGACCCATCGTCAAAGAGTCGCAACGGCTTTGAGCCACCAGGAGCCGGACAGGGTCCCCATCGACTTCGGCGGGCGCAGCCTCATCAACACCAGGGCCTACTCGCGCCTGGCGAAGCACCTGGGGCTGGATGACGAGGTCCGCAGGGCCGGCCTCAGAGACCCTTCGGACACCATAGTCCCCTGCGAGGAGCTCATGGACCGCTTCGGCTCGGACTTCCGGCGTGTTCCCCTGAGTCCCCCCGACTACCGAACGCAGGAGCAGCTGGACGAGAGAACACGTCGAAACGAGTGGGGCGTGACCTCGATCAGGCCCGAGGACGGGCATTATCTGCCGGAGGTGGGGCCCTTCCAGAAGGAATTGCCGACCGTCGCCGACATGGACAGGCACCCGTGGCCCGACTTTCGAGACCCTGAACGCGTGCGGGGACTGGGGGAACGGGCCCAGAAGCTACACGAGGAGACGGATTACGCAGTGATGCTGGCGCTGAACTACGGCGTGGTGAGGGAGTGTCAGCGCATGCGGGGCTTTGGCGAGTGGATGGAAGACCTGCTGTTGAATCCGGCCATCGCGGACGCACTGATGGACCGCGTCACGGACGTGTCCGTCGGAATAGCACAGCTGGCTCTGGAGCAGGCGGGCCCACACGTCGACGTCGTCAACTTTCCCGACGACATGGGGTTCCAGGACCGGAGCTACGTGAGGCAGGAGGTCTATCGTCAGAGGATCAAGCCATATCACCGCCGGCTCGTCGAGGCCATCAAGAGCCGGACTGACGCAAAGGTCCTGATGCACAGCGACGGCTCGGTCTACGACCTGATACCGGACTTCATCGACATAGGCGTGGACGCTCTCAATCCCGTCCAGGTATCGGCCAAAGACATGGGCTCGGCCCGTCTCAAGGCCGAGTTCGGCGACCACCTGAGCTTCTGGGGCGCGATCGATACTCAGGGGGCGCTGCCTTTCGGAAGCACTGACGACGTCGTGGCCGAGGTCAGAACGAGAATCGGAGACCTGGCTCCGGGCGGCGGCTACGTGCTGGGCTCAGTGCACAATATCCTTGCAGAGGTCTCGCCCGAGAACATCGTGGCCATGTTCGAGGCGGCCCTGGAGCATGGACGCTACGGCCAGCCCGCCCCCGCCTGACGTGGGGCGGGCTGCCTTTGAAGCGTAGCTATCCCGTCCGCTCGCTTTCTCTCTCTTTGAACGCCTGCCGGAGCTGTATCAGCACGGAGTTGGGGCTGTGCGCCAGGACGACAGCAATGTCCGGCTGGCGGTTGCGGACCTGCCTTATGAGGTACCCCCTGTCTGACGGCGGGACACCTTCGCCGATCACCAACGCGTCGAGCTCAGACGAACCCGCGATGTCGATGGCGACGTTGTCGATGAGGGTGCTCGTCACGACGCAGGCGTCTCTCTCGAGAGTCCTCGCCACGCTGTCCACAACGTCGGGTTGACGCCCGACTACCAGAACTCGGTGGGGCTCCCGCATGTCATGCTCCTGTGATCCTCCGTAGCTTAACAGACGGGTCGGGGTCTGGCACGCGGTCAGATCGCCAGCCACACCCCGAGGACGAGCAGAAGCCCGGTCACCAGGTGGAGGTAGATCGTGCCTGCCTGGGCCGTTTTGATGGCCCTGGACTTGAAATGCCGGAAGAGTTGCACCGTGACGTAGACGGCCAGCGGCATGGACAGCAGTCCCACCAGCGCCTCCGCGGGCAGGAGCTCCGAGACGACCAGCCCGACCACGGAAGCGTAGGCCATCGCCCACAGCAGGAGGTAGAGCCATCTGGAGGTCATCTGCCCCATTCGGACGACCAGCGTGTTCTTACCGCCGGCGGAGTCGGCGGGCACGTCCGGGAACTGGTTTACCCAGATGATCGCCAGCAGGCCTCTGGAATCGAGGAGGGCCAGCCCGTCCCGGAACTCGGGCCTGATATGCTCCATCGCGCGGATGGTCTCGGAGCCAGCCCCGGAAATGGGCCGGTGGAAGCCGGTGCTCCGGACCTGAGATGTCCGTTTCATCGTAGTCTGATTGGTCATGATGCACCGCCTTCCTTTGCAGTCCAGGTCGAAATGGCTCTTACCAATAGAGACGCCGGGAGTGCCCGAAATGTTCCCGCCCCGGGAACGGCGCTAATCCCTGGTGTCTCCCACGACGGTGACGGTGTCCAGGGCGGCCCGAACGTTGGCGGTGACGTCCCGGGTGTCGCCGTCCTCGGCGACGGCGACCATCTGCCTCCGATACTCGCCGGGCGCCAGCAGCTCCAGGGTCTTTTCGGACACAAGCCCGTCCGGCAGAGGGAACGAGAGCTCGACCGATGGGGGCTCGATGAAGAACGTCTCGCCGTGTCGGGAACCGTCGTCGTTGGAGAGGAGAACGGACACCTTGGATACGGGTTTCGAGAAGCGGCAACCGGCGGAGTTCCTGCCGTCGAACCCGGACGGGGTGGGCTCGTTCAGCACGTCGTATGTAAGCGGCAGCGGCTCCGCTTCGGTGTGGAAGCACTCTGCCGTCAGCCCGTCGCCACCCGGTACCAGAACGAATCGAAACTCGTAGTCGGCGTGGCGGTCGAGCCACCGGCCTGAGATTCTCATCAGATAGCTCCCCGGGCCGAGGTCCAGGGGGAGTGTCGCGGATCGGGCGGGCTCCAGGTCCAGTACACGTATCATGGGTCCTGCAGGGTCAGCGAAGACCTGCGCGACCAGCTCATTTGGGGGACCGTCCGACTGGACCATCACAAGGACGTCGTATCCCCTGGAGATCGGAACGGTCGTATCGATACCCGCCCAGGCGACAGCGTCCGCACAGACAACCAGCCCGCTATCTCCAGCGGCGTTCTCAGGCCAGCAGTAGGATGCCTGGGCGCCCTCGTAGTACTTGTCCCGGTGCTGGAGGCCGATGAGCGGGAGAGGTGAGGCTCCGACGCCCGTGGTCACCTCGGACGAGCCACCGCCCCACGAAACCGGGACCACGATCGCCGTCAGCACCAGGAGCCCCGCCCCGGCGCCGGCGGCGGCCACTCCCACGGCCCGCCACCCTGCCCGGCTGCTCCCGCGGTAGAGGACGATGCCACCCGCTATGGAGGCAGGCCCGGCGACCAGAGCGGCGATCAGTAGTATCCCAACTGCATCCATGTCAGTCACCTTGAAAGAAGGAAGGCATTCACGACCCCGTCAGGGGCCCCTTCAACTCAAGACGTCTGGCGACTACAGATTGTTCCGCAGCCGTCTCTGAGATTTCGTCTTCGGCCTGCCGTCTGGCCTGTGGCGGTCCAATCCCGTCCACGAGCTGAGATCGTTCGTTCGGATGCCCTCGCGGGCCGACACGGCTGTTTCAAGAGATTGAGATATTCCCGAGATGAGTTAGCGTTGGCCTGCACCCCCGAGGTAAATGCGCCCCCTATCTGTTGCCAAACGTCTCGTTATGGACCATCTCGGAGAGGGGTTTGCGGGGGATACCTCGGCCTCGGAATTCGTCAGAGCGGTAGCCGAACGGCAGGACCGTAATCAGCTCCATGTCGGCCCGTATCTCAAGCATCTCGACGATCTTCTCGCGCTCGGCTTCAGTCAGGGTGACAAAGCAGGTACCCATGCCTTCCGACCAGGCCATGATCTCCATCTGCTGCAAGGCCCTGCCCGCATCCATCTGGGGCTGATCGGCGCTCCCCATCACGACGGCGATAGCCAGTGGCGCTTCCGCGATGAAGGAGCCCGTACTTGCGATCCGGCCAATCCGCGCCAGCGTCTCCCTGTTTCTGACAACGACCAGATGCCAGGGTTGCTGGTTTCGGGAGCTGGGCGCCCAGCGGGCCGCGTTCAGAATCTTTGTCAGTGTGGAATCAGGAACCTGAGCCGGCTTGAACTGTCGGACCGTGCGACGGCCTCGCAAGCATTCGTATACATCCATTTAACTCCCTCCTGGCGAGTATGCATACCGACTCTGGTGTCGGCGCGGTCGAGATAGCCGGCCTGGTATGGGGCGGAGTCGGGCCCTACATCACCAAATCGGCGACTCTCTCCAGCTCTATCAGGTCCTGGTCGCCGGTCGTCTTCTCCAGGCCCAGAACGATGCGGTCGGCCCCCGCATCCACGTACTTTTCGATGGTCTCGCGATCCGGCGGCACGCCCATGACGGATATCTCGATGGACACGGGGTCCCGCCCGTTGAGCCGGGCAAGCCGGTCGAGCGCCGCCCGGCCGTCGGCGACCTCTTTCGCGCTGATGTCCAGCGGGAGCCAGCCGTCGCCCCAGGCGGCGATCCGCTTGAAGGCGTTGGGGGCCCTGCTGCCGAGAATGATGGGCGGATGCGGACGCCTGCCCGGCTTCGGAAAGCAGTACACACGCGGGAAGTCGTAGTACTTCCCGTGATACTCGCTCTCGTCCTCGGTCCACAGCTCTTTCATCGCCTCCACGGCCTCCTTCCCCTGGGTCCAGCGATGGGCGTAGTCGACGCCGAGCACCTCGGCCTCCTCCCGGAGTCCGCCCACTCCAATGCCGAACAGAAGCCGGCCTCCCGAGTACATGTCCAGTGTGGCGACCTCTTTGGCGAGGGTGATGGGATTACGTGCCGGTACCACAACGACTGCGGTGCCCAGCTTCAGGGTGGTGGTAGCCGTCGAGGCCCTGGCCAGGGCTATCAAGGGGTCGACAATGTCGCCCCAGAGCCTGGGCACCGGGTTTTTCACCTGGACCGGCAGAGTGTGTTGCTCAGGCACCCAGATGGAGTCGAAACCAAGCTCCTCGGCGCGACTGGCAAGCACCGCGATATCGGTGGTCCGCTGCGTTGGGATGGTCGAGATTCCGATGGGGAGCATGCCGGCGCGCGACCTCATCCCCGGAGGTCCGGGTTGAAGGGGCTGGCAGTGGGCTGTCGCACAGGGCGGACCGGCAGGTCCACCGGCTGAATCGTGACGTCCGGCCTCGGCAAGCGTGCCTCGACCGACGGCAGGCGGGGGAACCGTTTGTTCGGCAGGTCCTGGTACCAGTAGGCGACGCTGGAGTAGTCGTCGCTGCGGTCGTTCGCGTGCCCGTGCTCGATGGAGACGCGGATCGACCTCTCGAATATGATCGGGTCCAGGACATGGTAGCGGTAGACTGTCATCCGCTCGTTATAGTCCTTGTAGATGCCGTTGTGGTACGACACACCATTGTACGGGAAGGCGTTGTGGGGCTGGCTCCCGAAGGCCTGGTTGAACCAGTCCTCCGAGCCGGTGCCGTGGATGTCCGGCGGCCACTTATCGCCGTCGATCATGACCATGTCATCGCCCTCGCCCCACCAGTAGCCCAGCAGGTTGTGGACCGACAGGTTCGCCCCGCAATAATGGCCGCGGCCCTGGGCCTCCAGAAACAGGTAGTTGTCCCTGTCGGACAGGTTCACGGCCCGGTCGCCCTGCTGAGGCTCCCCGGGCAACGGGTTGGGGTTGGCCCGGTTCCACCACGCGTGAAAGCGGAGCTCGTCCTCGTGCAGGCCGTCGAGCTCGTCGTAGTCGACGTAGTAGTAGACCGACCGGGCGCGGGTCTCTCCCTGGTTCTCCAGCGTGATCCTGGCGCCGGTGGAGTAGGGCATGGGCCAGTAGCAGTTCATCCCCGCCGAGTTCAGCTTGCCAAGCGAGTGGTCCCCCCGGTTGGCGCTCATGTTCATCACCGCACAGGAGTAGGAGGAGACCTTGGAGTGGCCGACTCCGAAGAAGTCGCCGACCGGGGTTTCAACGCTCGGATAGTCCTGCCCATCCCAGTACACTCTGAGCACGCACTTCCTGAGATAGAGCGGGTCCTCCTCGGAGGCCATCGTGAGCCAGATGTGGCGGATTACCCCTGTGCCGGAAACATCGGCCAAGGTCAGGGTCTCACCCGGCTCCAGCGGGTATTTGTCGAAGTTCCCTCCGGTCCTGTCGTAGCTGGACACACGCCTGGTCCGTCCGGCCCTGGCCCTGGAAAGCTCCGCTAGCATAATCATTCCTCCGTAGGACCGTTGGACAAGCCAACTTCGCGGCGCACGACGAGAACCGCGCGCCAGGGTCGCATGGAGCCTGTCAAGACTCGAACTGAGCGCGCCAGCTTTCGGCGTCGTCTTCGGGCGCATACCCGACACGCTCCCTGGCATGATCGATGTCCCAGAAACGCCAGGTGTTGTCGGACACGCCGTAGAATATCTCGAACCCGAGGTCAGGGGCTTCCAGGCAGAGACGGACGAGCTGCGCGATGTCGCGATGCGTACAGAGCGTTGCGAACTGCCGGACATCTGCAAGGGGGTTGTTGTCGCGGTTCACGGTGCCTATTCTCAGGCACGCGAACGACATCCCGTACTCCTCGTGGTAGTACCTGGCCAGAGACTCCCCGTACTGTTTGGCTACCCCATAGTATCCGTCTGGCCGGATGGGCATCTGATGGTCGACCATGGGATAGGCGCCGGGTGTAAGTCCCTCGTACCGGCCCGCAACTATGGCGGAGTACGGGTGACTGCGCTCGTACATCCCGGTCGCGTGGTTGGAGCTGGCAAACACTACGCGCTTTACGCCCCCGACCCTTGCCGCCTCGAAGACATTGTATGTTCCGACGATGTTGTTCGGATGCACGCTTTCCCACGGGGCGTTGTTGCCGGCGTCGGCTGCGAGGTGGACAACGGCGTCGATACCCTCGAAGGCCGGCAGTATGGCCGGAAGCTGGGCGATATCGGCCTCAAGGGAGTCGAAGCCCTTTATCGATGCCTTGTCGAGCCCTGACAGGGTGTAGGCTCCCACGAGCGAGCGTCGGACGATACCGCCGATGAGACCCCCTGCCCCTGTTACGAGCACCCTGCGGATATCGTTCATGTGTCGCTCCTCTCTCCGGGAACTGCATGCGTGCCGCGACTATAATATCCCAAGGTACGACAGGCCGCGACCGGACCCATGCTGGGAGGAGTCATGCGATTAGAAGGCAAGGTGGCCATAATCTCCGGCGCCGCACGCGGCATGGGCGCCGAAGAGGCCAGGCTTTTCGCCAGCGAGGGCGCCAGGGTCACCGTCGCCGACATCCTCCATGAGGAAGGAAAACGGGTTGAGGCCGAGATACGCGACGCCGGAGGCGACGCTGTGTTCATTCACACCGACGTCACCGTCGAGGAGGACTGGCAAAGAACAGTGCGGGAGACGGTCTCGCGCCATGGTAGGCTCGACGTACTGGTCAACAATGCCGGAATCCCCAGCGGCGAATCGTCGGACCCGATGGACACCGAACGCTGGCGCCGGATCATGGCGGTCAACTCCTCCGGCGTCTTTTTCGGGACCAGACATGCCATACCCGAGATGTTGAAGACCGGGGGAGGGTCGATAGTCAACATATCGTCGATCATGGGGTTCGTTGGAGGCGCGCGTCATCCCGCCTACAACGCCTCCAAGGGCGCGGTCCGCATCTTCACCAAGGCTATCGCCGTCAGGTACGGGCCCCGAGGCATCCGGGCCAACTCCGTCCATCCCGGATTCATGGCGGCCGCGGACTCGCCACGGGGTGAGGAGCCGCCGGACCGCTGGGAGTTTACGCCGCTGAGGAGAGCCGGCCTGGCAATAGAGGTCGCCTACGGCGTCCTGTTCCTCGCCTCCGACGAGGCGTCGTTCATAACCGGCACTGAGCTCGTGATCGACGGCGGGTTCATCGCCCGGTAGAGCAAGAGGCGCGGACTTGTCGTGCAGATCCGCCACGCGCGTAATGCCCTGATGGACTTGGCCGCTGAGGGCTATGCGCCGTTCAGGTCGGCGAGCTGGGGCATGACCTTCTCGGTCATGCTGTCATCCCGAGGAGTCCTTCCCGAGAAGGTCGACGAGGGATCTGGTGGCGAGTGTACACGTCGCCGCTGTCCGTCGCGCCCCACCCAGCCAGATTCTTCTCTCCGCTCAGAATGACAGATGGCTTCTCAGTGAACGTACTTGGTCTAACACCCATTATCCATCCGACGAAGAACTGGCGGTCCCGATTGGCTGGGGCTGCCCGTCCGTTTCGACCGTGGACGAGTCTACACGGTCCGTAGCGGCGGGATCGAAAGCTCGTCTGTGATCTTTCCAAACCACTCGATCACTTCCTTGTGTAGAGGGATGCCGTTGGCGCGTCTGTCCAGCTCCTCCTCGTGCTCGGAGAGCCCAGGATAGAGCACGCGGTCGTGGCCCGGGGCCGGCTTGGTCTCGCGGAGAGACTTCAGCATCTTGTCCATGTTTTCCTTGAATACGACCACGTCCGTGAACGCCGAGATGTCGATGGCCGCAAAGGTGTCTCCTGCGGCGCCGTCGGAGTCCAGCATGGAGGGGAGCACTCCCGACAGCATGCCGAACACCTCGGTCATGAGACTGAAAGCATAGCCTTTGTGGGAGCCCTGCTCTCTGGTGGTCCCGAACGGAAGGTGGTAGTACTCGCCCCGCTGCCTGACCGGTGTCTCCTCCATGACAGGCGTGCCGTCGGTGTTGGCGATCCACCCGGGCAGTAGGGTCGCTCCCACCCTGGCCGCCAGGCTCATCTTGTTGCCCGCGACCACGGTGGTGGCCGCGTCGAACAGTATTGGCGCCTCCCTTCCGGCCGGCGCGGCGAATGCGAACGGGTTTGTGCCCATCTTGGGCTCGGCGCCAAAGGTCGGGGGTGTCATGGTGCCGGTCGCCGTGGTGCAGATGCCGATCATGCCCCGGTCGGCCGCCACCATCGTATGGTGCCCCAAGGCCCCTGTGTGGCCGGAGTTGTACAAGGTCACGAGTCCAGTGCCGACCTGTCTCGCCTTCTCGATGGCGATGCGCATGTACGTGGGACCGTAGACGATCGCCAGCGTCTGCTCGGCATCGACGACCGCCGTGCCCTGAGTCTCCTTGACGATGCGCCACTCGCACCTCGGGTTGAGTTTCCCGGTCCTATAGCCCTCGACGTATGTCCGGAGCATGTTGGAGACGCCGTGCGTCTCGACACCGCGGACGTCAGTCATCACCAGAGTGTCCGCCCCCTCCGCCGCGTCTTCCGGGGGAACACCCATCTTCTCGAAAACGGCGGTCACCGTCTCGCGAAGCGACTCTACCGGAACACGCACCTGGTCTTCCACCGGCACCTTGAAGCGCTCTAACATCAGTCCCTCCTAACAGCACCCGGCCATCATCGGGCCGATTGTACCATCTTTCGCAGCCCCCAACCGGGGGCCTGGAAGACTGTGGTACAATCGGCCCTGCCGTGACCGAAGCGGCCCGAGAGGTCGGGGCGGAGCGACCGACCGTCGACTCTGCCACCACCCCACCCACGCAGCCCAAAGGAGGACCCATGCCCACACTTACAAGCGAGCGAATAACGAGGATTGCCAGCGAGGTGCTGCAGGCCGCGGGTGCGTCGGCGGAGAACGGGGACATCGTCGGCAAGCACCTGGCCGATGCCAACCTGGCCGGACACGACTCTCACGGGTTCATACGCATCCCACAGTACGTCAGAAACATAAGAGAGGGGCAGCTGAACCCGAAGGCCCAGCCAAAAGTAAACCGTGACAGCAAGGCCACGGCCCAGATCAGCGGCAACGGCACGTTCGGTCAGGTCGCCGCATCCTTCGGCACCCGCCTGGCCATGAAGAAGGCGAAAGAGTATGGGGTCGGCATGGTGTCGATGTACAACCTGGGACATACGGGGCGAATCGGCACGTACCCAGAGATGGTCGCGCGGGAGGGGATGGCCGGCATCATGTTCAACGGTGGCCTCGCCCGTGGCTCGGTGGCGCCGTTCGGCGGCCGGGAGGGCCGGCTGAGCACGAACCCCATCTCGCTGTCGTTCCCGGCATCCGACGGACGCGTCATGCTGCTGGACTTCGCGACGTCGATGGCCGCGGAGGGCAAGCTGCGTGTCTACAGTGCGCGGGGTCACGAGCTCCCCGACGAGTGGGTCCTCACAAAGGACGGCGCGCCCAGCCGGAACCCCAACGACTACTACGATGGGGGCGCCATACTGCCCATGGGCGGTCTGACAGGCGGCCACAAGGGGTACGCGTTGTCATTCATGACCGTCCTCTTCGGGCGGGTCCTGTCGGGTCTGGGGGCCGGCGACATGGCCAGTGGGGGCCTGGGCATGGGCACTTCGATGACCGTGGTGGACCTCGCGGCGTCTTCGTCCATGGACGAGGTGCACGGGGAGGTCGACGGCGTCATCGACTTCGTCAAGAGCGCCCCGCCTATGGAGGACTTCACTGAAGTCCTGTACCCCGGGGAGATCGAGGCCAACAGCCGGAGGGACCGTCTCGCCGACGGGGTACCCATGGAGGACACCACCTGGGGGCTGGTGGTCGAACTGATCGATGAGTTCGGCCTACGCGACAAGCTGGGCCCGCTGGAGAGCTAGGTCCGGGCACATGACCGCCTGGAAAGGGGGGTAAGCCATGGCAGACGGCGAAGTAAGAGCGGATGCCGGCCGCCTGAGAGCATTCACGACCGAGGTGTTCACACGGGCCGCGGGAATGCCGCCCGAGGACGCGGCCACGGAGGCCGAGCTCCTGATATGGGCCAACCTCAGAGGGGTGGATTCCCATGGCGTGCTCCGCATCCCTACATACCTCCAGAACGTCGAAAAGGGGCTCATGAACGCGAGCCCAAACATCACGGTGGAAAAGGAGACGCCCGCCACGATTCTGATAGATGCGGACAGGGCCTTCGGGCCCGTCGTGACGACCATGGCCATGAAGAGGGTCATCGCAAAGGCCAAGCAGGTGGGCATCGGCTGGGGACTCATCCGGAACACCACGCATCAGGGGGCCATGGGCTACTATCCGCTGATGGCCGCCAAGGAAGGCCTCGCCGGCATCGCCGTCGTTAACAGTCCTCCCAACATGGCGCCCTTCGGGGCCCGGGCCCCCGGGGTCCACAACGCCCCGCTGGCCATGGCGGCCCCAGGCAAGAACCGGGGCCCGCTCATCCTCGACATGGCGACCAGCGTCGCCGCCGGGGGCAAGGTGGAGCTGGCCATCGACAAGGGAATCGAGATGCCACCCGGCTGGGCGCTGGACGAAGACGGCAACCCGACCACTGACCCCAAGAAGGTCGGCATGCTGTTGCCGGCCGGTGGGCCAAAGGGCTCGGGCCTCTCCATCATGTTTGAATGCTTCTCGAGCCTGATGGTCGGCAACCCCCTGGTCTCGCCCGAACTGCTGGGCCGGCGGACGATGGAACGGGGCGTGCAGAACAGCTTCCTCGGCGCATTCGACATCGGCACCTTTACCGACGTCGACGAGTATAAGCAGAACGTGGACGACCTCATCGAGGGCCTCAAGGAGCTCCCAACCGCCAAAGGCGTCGACGAGGTGTTCGCCCCCGGGGAGCCCGAGGACCGCACATACCAGGACCGGAGCGCCAACGGAATCCCGCTCCCTCCGGGCACCGTAAGCAATCTTCGCAGCGTCGCCGAAAAGTACGAGATCGACCTCCCCTTCTAAGGCTCATCATCGCCAAGGACCGCTCTTTTGACGCCCGCTTTTGATATGGGAAATCTCGCTTAAGATGTCAAGTTGGGGTACGAAGTTAGGAAGAAGGAGGTGCGGGATTGGGCATCAGACAAGAAATCCTGACCGTGCTCCGAGGAGGACAATCAGAGCGGGTGCCCTGGGCCATCGCGGATTCACTGGTGTCCAGGGGGTTCGCTGAGCGGGAGCTGCGAAACAAAGGCCTCGGTCTGATCGGAAAGCGCGTGACCCACAAGGAGAGCATGCCCCACGTCGACGTGGAGACGCGATCGACGTGGGAGAAGGGCGAGAGGACTCTTCGACGGACCTACCACACGCCGGTGGGCAGCGTCTCACAGAAGGCCCGCTTCGGCCCCGACTACTTCGGCCTGGCGCCAGACAACCAGTGGATCGTCGAGTACATGGTCAAGAGCGTCGCCGACTACGACGTGGTGCGTTTCATGATCGAGGACACCGTGTACGAGGAGGACCACGAGGGATTCGCCATGGCCCAGCGGCGGATCGGCGAAGACGGCGTAATACTCGCCAGAATGGGGAGGTCGCCGCTTCAACGTCTCTCGATAGAGATGGTGGGTTTCGAGCAACTGGCCATCGATCTGAACGATCATCCCGAAGTGGTCGAGGACCTGCTCCAGGTCATGGAGGAGCGTCAGGACGAAGTCTACCGGATAGGCGTCGCGTCATCTGCTGAGCTGATATGGGCGCCCGACAACATATCGACCAGCCGCCTGTCCCGCACGTGGTTCGAGCGCTACCTCCTCCCGTTCTACAACCGGCAAGCCACGATGGTCCACGATGCCGGCAAGCTGTTTCTCTGTCACGTGGACGGCTTCGTACGCGGCATCGAGCACCTGATCGCCCGGTGCGACCTCGACGTCATCGAGGCGCTGACACCGCGACCCATGGGCGACATTTCGATATCCGAGGCCCAGGAAGCCTGGCCGGACAAGGCCATCTGGTGCAACTTCCCCGAGTCCGTGCTCCTGGAAGACGATTCGGCGGTCCGGGCCGCGACAGCCGATCTGCTGAAGCAGGCGCAAGCCAGGGGCAGATTCGTGCTGGGCATCGTGGAGAACTACCCCGAGGAACGCATGGAGGGGGGCCTGGGCGCGATCACGGAAGCGGTTGCCGCGTTTCGCCTTGACTGAAGCCCCTGCCTTTGAGCCCGTGCCCTACCGCGAAGGGTCGAGCCCCTCTCGCCCTTAACCTTCGTCGCGTGCGGACCTGTCATCCTCGAGCAGGCCGTGCTGAGCGGCGAAACCGGCGCCGATATCCCATACATATCACGCGGCGGCACGCTCTGGCATCGGGGGGCTTCTGGCATAGTATACTTCCGAGGCATTTGCCCAGGGGGTCGGACGACTCGGACCCGGCCTGCGCCGCGCGAGCAAGGAGAGCACATTGAAGATCACCGACATAACCACGACGGAGCTGTTCTACCCCGACGCGCCGGTTTTCCAGGATGCCACGATCCCTCCGCTCAAGCCCGGGGCGAGCGGACGGGGCCAGCTTTTCGTGCATGTCCACACCGACGAAGGGGTGGAAGGCCTGGGATTAACGAGCGCCAGCCCTGGCGCCCGGCAGGTGGTGGAGAAAGCCTTCAGAGAGCTGCTGGTCGGCAAGGACCCCTTCAACATCGAGCAGCTATGGAACGACATGTTCTGGGCCGTCCGCGGCTACGGTAGAAAGGGCGTCGCCTTCTGTGCCATATCGGCCACCGACATCGCCCTCTGGGACCTCAAGGCCAAGGCCCTGGGCCTGCCGCTCTACAAGCTCCTGGGGCCGTACACGGAGTCGGTGCCCATCTACGGCAGCGGCGGCTGGACCAACTACACCGAGAACGAGCTGGTGGCCGAGATGACCGGGATCGTGGAGCGCGGCATCAAGCGCGTCAAGATGAAGGTGGGCAAGGACTTCGGCAGGTCCGAGCGGGAGGACATTCAGCGACTGGCCGCCGTGCGCAAGGCCGTGGGCGACGACGTGGCGGTCTACGTCGACGCCAACAACGGCTACTATCCCAAACAGGCGATATACATGGCCAGGGAGTTCGAGCGGTTCCAGGTCGGCTGGTTCGAGGAGCCTACGCTGGCCGACGACATCCCCGGGCTGGCCGAGATCAGGCGCGCCATAAACATACCGGTTGCCTCGGGCGAGCACGAGTACACGAAGTACGGTTTCCGCGAGCTGATCGCGGGCGGCGGGGTCGACATCGCGCAGCCCGACGTCGGACGGATCGGCGGCGTCACCGAGTGGATGAAAGCGGCGCACCTGGCCCACGCGTTCAACCTGCCCGTGGCGCCCCACGCCTTTCAGCTAGTACACCTGCACGTATGCTGCGCCACCCCCAACCTCAAGGTCGTCGAGTACCTCGTCGGGGCGGAGTTGGCGGACAAGGTCTGGTACACCGAGTTCCCAGAGCCCAGGGACGGCATGTGGTCACCGTACCCGGACAGGCCCGGGCTAGGGCTCGAGCTGGACCCCTACTCCGTCGAGAAGTACGCCGTCTAGCCCAGCGACCCCCTTTACGCCGCCTGGGATGTCGGCTCCGCCGGGTAGGCCGCGCGCCAGGCGTCCAGCCCGCCCTCCAGGGCGACCGCGTTGAATCCGAGGGCCCGGAGCCGCTGCGCCACGCGGACGCTGGTCGCTTCGTCCGTTCAGGTGCAGTAGGCCACGACCAGCCTGTCCGGGTCTTGACCCTCGGCCCACTCCGCGACCTCGTCCGGCAGGACCGTTACGCTACCTGGGACCTGCCACGGAGCACGCTCATAGCCGGACCGCGACCTGACGTCCAGAACGACCGGTGGGTCCGGCTCCGAGAGCATCCGGTCCAGCTCGTCGGGTGTAATGCGCTCGATCTCGCCTTCTTCCTGGGCGAAAAGGCCCGCCGCGGTGCCCTCGCGCTCTTCGACGTGGATCGCGTCGGCGGCCCTACGGCCGTACCAGGCGCTGAAAGGCGTGGCCGTGGCGCCATGGACGGTAACCGATGCCACGACTACGAGCCCCACGGTGGCCAGCAGCAGCTCGGACCCGGGTATACCTGCCTGTACGACCAGCAGAGCGAGCAACAGCGAGTTCAGTCCCCTGGGGCCGAACCAGCTTACGAACGCGTGCGCCTCCCAGCTCATCCGTGCCTTGGCCAGCACGAGGCCGAGGACGGAGGGACGGATCACGAGTACGACCAGCGCGGCCAGGCCCAGGGCCGGCACTATGTCGACCGTGTCGATGATGCCCGATAGCACCGCGCCGAACAGCGTGAAGGCCAGAAGCATCGCCATCTCGGCGGTGATTTCACCGTAGTCCAGAAAACAGTCGCATAGCTGCTGGTTGAGCAACACGACCGCCAGGCCCGCGGCGAAAGCGCCCAGAAACCCGTCGCCTCCGGCGGCGACCGAGGCAGCGTAGGCCGACAGCACCAGCCCTATGCCGTAGAGGGCCTGGTGCTCTACCCGCACGCCCATCCGCGCATCGATCCTTGCCATCAGCCAGGAACCGAGCCCGCCGACAGCGAAGCCGACCAACGGTCCCACCAGCAGCAGCTTGCTAATCAGCGCGGCCCACCCTCCCAGGTCCCCCGCCTCCGACCTGGCCACCGCGATCAGAACGAGGATCACCGGCAGCACTACCAGGTCGTTCATGCCGGCCTCGATCTTGAGGACCTGCCGGACCGGGCGGGGGATGCGATGGTCGCGAACGATCTCTCGGAGCACCACCGGGTCCGTGGACGCGAGGATGGCTCCGCCTATGAATGCCAAGGTCCACCCGAAGCCGACCAGAAGGGCGAGTGGAACGGCGCCGAGGGTAATTATCATGGCGGTCCCCGGCACCAGGATGAGGAAGGGCACGAGCCACCGCTTACCCAGCTCATCGACCTGTAGCCTCACGGCGTCCAGGAACAGGACCAGGGCCAGGGTCAGCGTCGCCACGACTTCCAGGACTTCGTCGTGCGGACCCATTTCGAGGACATCCAGCCCTCCCGGTCCGATCACGAAGCCAAGGCCCAGGAAGATGAACGGGAACGACAGGGGTGATCGCTCTACGACGCCGGATACGAGGGCCGTCACGGTCAGGACGATAGCAGCCAGGCTGAGAGCGATCAGGAAATCGGGCAACGGTCAAGCCCGCAGTAGCTGGGGCAGCCTCTTGAGTTGACCCAGGTCTCTGGCCGAGGTCAAGTGGTCAACATGAGGCAGGGCCGCCTGGAGCCCTCGCGTCCGAGGCTCGTAGTCGGCCGTGCCAAGCAGTGGATTCAGCCAGACCAAGGACCGGGTCCGCCGGCGCATCCTGGCCAGCTCTCGGGCCAGCTCGGCGGGCTCTCCTGTGTCCCATCCGTCACTGGCCAGGAAGACCGTGGCGTCCCTGTGCAAAAGGTGCTCCCATTCGGTGTTGACGCGGGCGATGGACTCGCCGATGCGGGTGCCCCCCGACCAGTGGTCGACGGACTTGCCGATCCTGCTCAGCGCCTCCGTGAAGGACGGCGCACTGAGGGCTCGGGGCACACGGGTCAGGGCCGTGCTGAAAGCGAAGGTCTCCACCCGCTTCGTGTGCTGTGCGACGGCGTAGATTAGCTGGAGCAGGAGACGGGCGTGGCGGTCCATGGAGCCGCTTACGTCCAGCAACACCAGCAGCCGGGGCACCCTGGGCACGCGCCTCATGCGCGGCAAGCGCAGCGGGTCGCCTCCCACCGTGAGATTCAGCCGCAACGCGCCCCTGAGGTCCGGCGTCCCTTTGCGCCGGTGTCGTTTTCGCCTCCGTCCCGGACGCGATGCCAGCACCCTGACCATTCTGGCGGCAATCCGGGATACCTCGGCCATGCCGTCGGCGTCCAGCACGGTCAAGTCCTGCCGTGACACCACGTGTCGCGAGCTGGCGCCGGTCCTCAATAGCTGTATGGCCGTCTCATCGGAAGCGTCGTCCGGCTCGGGAAGAAAGGCCCGCGGCCGGCGTCTGAACTCGCGCATGCCGCCGGCCTGGCTCATGCCGGGCTTGGTCGCGGGCCGTCCCGGCTGCGGCTCGAAGCTCCACAGACGCTCGAACATCTCGTCGAACGGAGCTATGTCCTCCCGCCGAGAGATGAGCACGGTGCGGAGAGCCCAGTAGACCCGCCCTCTGTCCAGGACGTCGACCAGTCCCAGCGCCCTGATCGCCTCGCTGGCCTCTCGCGGCCCCACCAGCAGTCCCGCGGCTCTCAGCAGCCGGCAGAACCGGGTCAGGTGTGACGTGAAATCGTAGCGCGTTGTCATGGCCCCGCATTGTAGCATCGACCGACGAGTGGCCGGCACCCGAGTAAAGCGCGCCAAAGCCCCGGAGTCACCCTTTTCACCCGACTCGATATGATGTAATCTGATTGTCACGCCGGGTTTGCTGGCGTGTTGGCAGCGGTATTCGGACACGGCATTCGGACAAGGAGACGGCGCCAGTGGCCAAGGTCACCATCATGTACTGGAAGGAGATCCCCGTGCAGGTCAAGGCGGTGGACGACGCGGGGCCGGTATCCCAGCCGCTGGACCCTCGGTTCCAGGACGGCGTTGACAAGGTCTCGGTGTTCGACCGCAGCAGCGGGGGCGACGAGTACCTGGAGGCCTGGGTGTGGGGGGAGGCCATCGAGGTGGATGGCACCGCTCGGGAGGCCGCGGCCAGCACCGCGGAGCGTTTCAACGAGGGATTCCCCGAGGACTTTGTCAGCCGGATACGAGAGTTGCACAGGTCGGGCGAGCGTGACCCGCGTCCCGGCGCAATCGACCACTGGGTAGAGAAACATGACTGAGACCAAAGTTGCGACCCAAAACAAGACCCTGCTCGAGCGTCTCGCCGGCGGCGAGTTGCTGGTCTCCGACGGTGCCACGGGTACGTATCTGCAGGCCCACGGTCTGGAGCCGGGAGGATGTCCCGAGGAGTTTAACGTCAGCCACCCCGATGTTGTCAGGGGAATGGCTCGCGCGTACTTCGAGGCCGGGTCCGACATGGTGCTCACCAACTCCTTCGGCGGCACCAGGTTCATGCTCAAGAAGTACGGCTACGGCGACCGCGTACAGGAGTTCAACCGTCTGGCCGCTGAGCACGCTCGCAGCCAGGCCCCTCCCGGCCGCTTCGTGGCGGGCTCTGTTGGGCCGACCGGCGAGTTCTTAGAGCCGCTGGGAGAGGTCAGCGAGGCTGAGATGCTCGACGCCTTCACTGAGCAGATCGTCGCCCTCGAAGAGGGAGGCGCCGATGCCTTCGTCATCGAGACCAAGACCGCGCTCGATGAGGTGTCCCTTGCGATCAGGGCGGCAAAGGAGAACACCGGTCTGACCGTTATAGCCACGATGACGTTCGACAAGGGTCCCCGCGGCTTCTTCACCATGATGGGGGTTACGCCCGAACAAGGGGCCAAGGGCATGCTGGACGCCGGTGCCGACGTGGTCGGCGCCAACTGCGGCAACGGCATCGAGCGCATGGTGGAGCTTTCCCGCGAGCTTCGTGCGGCGACCGACGGGTACCTGCTCATTCATTCCAACGCCGGCATCCCCGCTATTGTCGACGGCGAGATCGTGTACCCGGAGACGCCGGACTACATGGCCGAACACTTCAAGGTACTGGCCGACGAGGGCATGAACGTCGTTGGGGGTTGCTGCGGGACCGGGCCCGACCATATTCGCGCCCTAGTCAAGGCCGTGCGAGGGTAGGACCGGGAGACCAGGCACTTCACAAGACCGCGGGAGTGGGGGACATCATGGCCGAGGCAAAGACCACCGAGAGGTTGCGAGTAGCCGATGTCATCGAGCGATACGGCAACTGCCTGGAGCTGGTGCCCATCGACCCGAGCTTCCATGACATCAGCGTCGGGTTGTACGTCAAGGACGGGACCTGCACCGTCTGGACCTTCAGCGGCGCGGTCGGAGTCGAGGGGCGGATCGAGCAGATCCGCGACCAGCTGGTCGCGTTGGGTGGTCTGACGCCTGTCGACGGCACGCACAATCAGGTCGCATTCCAATGCGGGGACCTCCACTCGAGGCCGCTGAGATTCCTGCTCTCTCAGGCCGTCGGCAAGGCACGCGACTATGCGACTCCCAAGGGCGACATGTCCATCAAGGACACGAAGACCAATCTGGTGCTCAGCGTCTCGGGGAGAGACGAAGGGGACAAGTGGGTCTATCGGGTTTCGGGAGAGGGAGAGGCCCCCAACGTCCCGATGCGACTCCGGCTTGTCGTTGCGGGATTCGTGCGATACGGTGAGATGGAGAAGGTGGACGACAGCGAGATCACCTTCCCCTGCGGCCGGCGCCATGATGAGCTGATCCGGCTGCTTCTGCCCTACTCACGCAACGTCAGCGCCGTGGAAAGCATGATGGAGGCGGAGGCGATGAGGGGTCAGATGACCACAGGTACCCTCGGCTTCACGCCCCCGACTTAGGCCCGTCGAGCCCACAACAGGAGGACACGCATGCCGTTCGTTGAGACGATGACGCCGCGGGAGCGGGTGATGAACGCTCTGGAAGGCAGGCCGGTCGACCGGCCGCCCGTGGCCAATCCGACGAACGTCGCAACCGTCGAGCTGATGGACATGGTGGACGCGCCGTTCCCCGACGCCTGCCGGGACCCGGAACTGGCGGCACGATTGGCGGCCACCGGACGCACCGAGCTGGGCTTCGACTCGGTACTGCCCTACTTCACCATTATCCAGGAGTCCTCGGCCCTGGGCTGTGAGATGCAGTGGGAGGAGAAGGACAACTGGCCGACGGTGCGTATGTACAACCCGATCTGGAAGGGACCCGACGACGTGCACATTCCCAGCGGGTTCCTGGAGCACCGCGACAACGTCGCCATCACCAAGTCGATCGAGATACTGCGGCGGGAGTTCGGAGACGAAGTCGCCGTCATAGGCAAGACCATGGGGCCCTGGACTCTCGCGTACCACGTTTTCGGCGTCGAGAGCTTCCTGCTTATGACCGTCGACGATCCCGACATGGTCATGCGGGCGATGCACAAGCTAAAGGAGATCTCCGTCCTCTTCGGAGAAGCTCAGATAGCCGCCGGCGCCGACGCGCTGGCCTTCCCCGACCACGCCACGGGAGACCTGGTCAGCGGCGAGTACTACCGGCGGTTCCTGCTGGAGATCCACCAGGAGATGGCCGAGCGCCTCAACGTCCCTCTGATACTGCACATCTGCGGCAACACCCTGG
>CAZGRI010000008.1:24859-34960 GCA_964528205.1 uncultured Dehalococcoidia bacterium
CGACTATATCGCCCAGACCGGTATGGCCTCCTTCCACTTCGACTCCAAGAACAACCCCCAGGAGGCCATGGATATCGCCGCGGGTCGCATCGGGCTGGTGGGCAATCTCAACAACCCGGAGCTCCTCTATGCCCGGGGGCCCGCCGAGGTGCGGGAGGCCGTCTACGAGTGTATGGACGCGGGGGTGAACATGATCGCTCCCGAGTGCGCCATCCCCCTTGCGACGAAGCTGGAGAACCTGATCGAGATACCCAGAGCAGTAACGGACTGGTGCGAAGAACACTACGACTAGCTCGAAAGGAGCGCCCACCCATGCCCAGATCAATTGAGGACCCCTCGGACTTCACCCTCGTCGCGGAAAACATACACGCCACCAGAATCCTGCTGCGCAAGGGTAAGCGCGTCACGACTCTGGAGGACGGGACCGAGGTAGTCCCGTTCACCGGCGAGTCCGGAGAGGACCTCTATCTGAGGGTCCCGGAGAGTTTCAAAGACACCCAGCCTTACCAGCAAGGCCAGATCAAGCACTTCATGATCGCCGCGATGAAGGGCATCGGCGGCGACCCGGACGAGCAGAAGGAGGGCGCGGCCTACGTCCACTACGAGGTCAGGCGACAGACCAATGCGGGGGCGACGTTTCTCGATCTGAACGCCGACGAGGTCTCCCCCGATCTGGACGTCGAGAAGGAGGCGATGGCCTGGCTCGTGGACACCGTTCAGGAGGTGTCGACTCTGCCTCCGAGCATCGACTCGTCGGACTCCGAGATCATCGCCACGGGCCTCGCCCAGTACAAGGGTCGGCAGGGCCGGCCGATGATCAACTCAGTCGCCCTCGACCGCCTGGAGACAATGGAGCTGGTGCGCAAACACAACGCCAAGGTCATCGTCTCGGCCGCCGGTGAGTCCGGCATGCCAGCGGACGCCGAGGAGCGAGTCGCCAACGTCGAGCAGGTCCTCGAAGCTGTAAAGGCGGCAGACATACCGCTGGACGACGTCTACGTGGACTGCCTCGTCTTTCCCATATCGGTAGCGCCGCAGTACGGCCCGTCCTACCTGGGGGCGGTGGCCGAGATCCGGAAGAGGTACGGCTCGGACATCCACGTCACCGGCGGCTTGAGCAACGTCTCATTCGGGCTCCCACGGAGAAAGCTGATCAACGACACGTTCATATACCTGGGCCTGGAGGCGGGCATAGACAGCGGAATAGTCAATCCACTGGAAAGCAAGCTGCCCGACATCTTCGCTTTGAACACCGAGTCCGAGGGAGTCCGGCTCGCCACTGAAATGCTGCAGGGCCGGGACGAGTACTGTGTCAACTTCCTGCAGGCCTACCGCGAGAAACGACTGACTACCAAGTAGCCACACGGGATGACGGTAACGACGGGCGCCCCGCCAATTGACAACCGCCGGTACACCGGAAATAATAGTCCGACGCCGATTGTACGGAGTAGAAGACTCATATGCCGATAGTCAACGAAGGCATAAAGAGCGAGATGGGCTTCGTGACGAAGCCTTTCGAGCTTCAACACATCACTGAGCTTTTCGAGGACACGGCGCCACTGACTCAGGACATGGCCCATGCGCTGATAACGGGGGACCAGCACGAGGTAGACCGCCTGACGAGGCAGGGCTTCGACGAGGGGTTCTCCGCCAACACGCTGCTCGACGACGGTCTGATCGCCGGCATGGCGATAGTTGGCATCAAGTTCCGGGACAACTACATCTTCGTCCCCGAGG
Organism: uncultured Dehalococcoidia bacterium; assembly: GCA_964528205.1. Lineage (GTDB taxonomy): Bacteria > Chloroflexota > Dehalococcoidia > Lucifugimonadales > CAZGRI01 > CAZGRI01. The sequence continues at coordinate 26,597 of CAZGRI010000008.1, forward strand.
TGCTGGTCGCCGCCCGCGCCATGAAGGCGGGCATGGCCCACATCGAACCCATCCTGTCGGCCGCGGGCGCGGAGCCGATTGGGACGGTGATCATGGGCACGGTAAAGGGCGATCTGCACGACATCGGCAAGAACCTGTGCATCATGATGTTGCGCGGCTCGGGCTTCACTGTCCACGACCTGGGTGTGTACACCAAGCCCGATGAGTTCATCGAGGCCGTGATGGAGCATGAGGCCCAGCTTATAGGGATGTCGGCGCTGCTTACCACGACGATGCCCAACATGGGCCGGACCATCGAGGCCTTCGAGGAGCAGGGACTGCGTGACATGGTCAGGATAATGGTGGGCGGCGCTCCCGTCACGCAGGAGTTCGCTGACGACATGGGCGCCGACGGCTACGGCAAGGACGCCATGAGCTGCGTCGACCTGGCCAAGCGCCTGTTGGACTTAGAAAAAGCCCCACAGGAGAAGGTCCCGGCCTGACCTCAGGCCCGCAGCCATGGGAGAGAGCAGCGAAGAGGTCGACATAGGGCGCTACAGGGCCAGCATGGCCCGGCTGCTGGACATCTACCGGGGCATCTCCGACACCGCCAACCAGGTCTCCGCCTGGCGCTGCCCATACAAGAACCTGCACGACCGGTGCACCGCGAAATTCGGTTGCCGGAACCAGGATCGCGATGACTCAAATGACCTGCCGGTGTGCACCGGAAGCGACAAGCTCGACTACAGAAGCGCGTGGGAGGTCTGACCAGATTTGGCAAGCCCGCCGGACCGACCCAACGTGTCTCCGAAATGTGCCTCCCGCCTTCGATCCTCACTACGTTCCGCGAGCTGGCGCAAGCCCGCTCGAGCCGCCAACCCCGAGAACCTATCGGGCAAATCTCAAAAAGGACTGGTGACAAGCTAAGATGGCACCCCTTTTCCACGGTGGCCGCGAACTGGAATTGACCGCGGGTAACACGATCTTCGACTACGCCGACAACCTAAAGGTGAGGGTCCCGACGTCGTGCCGCCGCAACGGCGAGTGCCACGAATGTATAGTCGACATCCGACGCGGTATGGACGCCCTGAGCCCGCTGTCCGAGTCCGAGGACTTTCTGCGGGAGAACTATCGACTGGCGTGCCAGGCGACCGTCATCGATCCCGACGCCGATGTGGAGTTCGCGGTCCTGAGACGGCAGCCGCGAATCCTGACCGACAGGATCAGGCGCAAGATCACACCCGACCCGCTCACCACGCGCCGCGACGACGGCGTCTACTTCGGGGACGAAAGGATCGACGACTATCGGGGCCAGATATACGGACTGGCCGCCGACATCGGCACGACGACGGTGGTCCTGAACCTTGTAGACCTCGAGAACGGCGAGACGGTGACGACCGCTTCGTTTGAGAACCCCCAGCGGTTCGGTGGAAGCGACATCATGAACCGCATCTCCTACGATGAGGGCCCATTCCGGGGAGAGCTGCAACAGGTAATGCTCTCGTCCATCAACTTCGAGATCGGCGACATGGCCCGGCGGATAGGCTTCCATCGGCGCCGCATCTACGAGGTCGTCATCGTCGGTAACGCCACGATGCGTGACCTCTTCTTCGGCTTCGACGTGGAGACCGTCGGCGTGAAGCCCTATAAGTCGCTGACCGAGTTGGAGATGGAGCGGGGAGAGCGGGAAGGGACCGCCCTCAACGTCAAGGCGTCCGACCTGGGCCTCCGAGTCTTCCCCAATGCTAATGTGTACGGAGGCCCGCTCATCGGCTGTCATGTTGGGGCCGACGTGGCCGCCGACATGCTGGCTACCAGCATGGACGAGGCGGAAGACATCGTCATGCTGGTGGACGTCGGCACCAACACGGAGGTGGTGCTGGGCAACAAGGAGCGGATGATCTCGGCCTCCTGCCCTGCGGGGCCCGCCTTCGAGGGAGGCCAGATCACGTACGGTATGCCGGGCTACGACGGGGCGGTGGAGAGCGTAAAGCTGACCGACGGCGGCGTCGAATACCGCACCATCGCCGACGCCACACCGGAAGGCATCTGTGGCTCCGGCCTGGTCGACCTGCTCTCCGAGCTGCGCCGGACCGACAAGATGAACGAGCTTGGGGTCTTCGAGAACGGCGACAGGGAGTTCGCCTTCGTTCCGGAGATGAACATGACCATGTCCCGGGCGGACATCGGCGCCCTCGCCCAGGCGAAGTCGGCCAACTACTGCGGCCAGTACATCGTCCTGCGCAACTACGGCGTGCCCCTGGACTCAGTCTCCAAGCTGTACCTGGCCGGCGGATTCGCCAACTACGTCGACACGCCAAACGCCGTCAACATAGGATTCATCGCCAACGTCCCGAGTGATCGGATAATGAAGGTGGGCAACGCCGCCCTCGAAGGCGCCACGATCATGCTGCTTTCGGGGGAGATGCGCCGGACGATGGAGAACATGGCCCTTCGAATCGAGCACGTAGAGCTGGAGACCACTCCCGACTTCTTCGACATCTTCGTAGAAGGCTGCATGTTCAAGCCGATGCCGAGGACTATCGACTAGGGCCGGGCCGGCTTGCTGATATCCTCGGACTCGCGGCGTTGCTCTTCACCCGCCCGCCCAGTTGTGTTTGAGGTTACCCTCGAAGGGCCCCCGGCCGAAGGGTGTCCGTTTAGAATCCCCTGAGACGTGGGGATGCAGACAGGGCGGATTAGAGCGGGGAACACATCGGTGGGTGTCCGAAGCGTCAGCGGAGGTAGCGCCAATGAGTATGAAAGTGCTGGTCACGGACTATGTCTGGCCCTCGGTGGAGCCCGAGCGCGAAGTGCTGGCCAAGGTGGGGGCCGAGCTGGTGGTGGCCCCCGACGGCGCCGAGGAAACTCTCAGCGCCCTGGCCACGGACGTAGACGGCATACTTACCTGCTTCGCTCAGGTAACGGACAGCGTACTTCGTGCCGCGGAGCGATGCAAGGTCGTCGGCAGGTACGGTGTTGGAGTCGACAACATCGCGGTTGACACCGCGACAGAGCTCGGGATAGCCGTCACATATGTGCCCGACTACTGCGTCGACGAGGTCTCCGACCATGTGATGGCCCTGCTGCTGGCGTGGAACAGGCGTATCGGACTGTTCGACAACTCTGTAAAGACGACGGGGTGGGGAAGCGTTCCTCTGACGATGCGTATCATGAGACTGAGAGGCAAGAAGCTGGGCATCGTCGGGTTCGGCAGAATCGGCAGGGCGGTCGCGTCCAAGGCACAGGCTTTCGGACTCGAGGTCCTCGCCCACGACCCCTACGTCTCCGCCGAAGCCGGCGCGGAACAGGGCGTGGAGATGGTGGACATGGAGAGGTTGCTGGCGGAATCGGACTTCGTGACCGTCCACTCGCCCCTTACCCCCGAGACGACAAACCTCATCAGCACCGAAGAGCTGGGGCTGATGAAGCGGGAGGCGTTCCTGATAAACGCGGCGCGGGGACCGCTGATAGACGAGGACGCCCTGTACTCGGCCCTCATGGGCGGCGAGATCGCCGGCGCCGGACTCGATGTCCTGGTGGACCCGGAGCCCCCTCCGGACCATCCACTGCTCAAGCTCGAAAACGTGATCGTCACTCCTCACGTCGCCTTCTTTTCGCAGGAGGCCGTACTGGAGCTCGAGGAGCGTGCCGCCGGAGAGGTGGCAAGCGTGCTCCAGCGCCGGATGCCCGACAACCTGGTCAATCCCGCCGTTCTCTCCACCTCGAGGGCGGGTCTGCCCGCGGCCGGATAGCTAGGATCAACGCACCGGGCGAGGAACCACAGGAGCAGGAGCATGGACGTCCGGCCTTTCAAAGTCGACATTCCAGGCTCGGTCCTTGAGGACCTGCAGGAGCGGCTGGAACACACCAGGTGGCCCGACGACAGCCCGGACTCCGGCTGAGAATACGGCTCTAACCTGGCCTATGTTCAAGAGCTCGTGGAGTACTGGCGCACGGAGTTCGACTGGCGTGCGCAGGAGCAGGCGATAAACCGCCTGGCGCACTACCGCACAACCGTAGACGGGTCTGGCATTCACTTCATCCACGAGCGCGGTAAGGGGCCCGACCCTGTGCCGCTGCTTCTGACCCACGGATGGCCATCCACCTTCACCGAGATGCTCAAAGTTATCCCCCTGTTGACGGACCCCGCCGCCAATGGTGGCGACGCCGCGGACTCGTTCGACGTGATCGTGCCATCGCTGCCGGGCTACGGCTTCTCGGACCTGACAATCGACCGTGGCGTAAATGTCGGCAGGATCGCGGACCTGTGGGCCGAGCTCATGACCGGCCTCGGATATACGCGTTTCGCCGCCCACGGTGGGGATTGGGGCGCCAGCATAACGGCCCGGCTCGGCCACGCTCACCCTGATCAGGCGATCGGCCTCCACGTGACCGCCGTTGCGGCGATGCCCTATCTTGGCCCGGACCCGGACCTGACCGACGGGGAACGCGCCTTCATGCAGGCGCGGGAGGCGTGGGTGCAGGCGGAGGGCGGGTACGCCCACATCCAGGGCACCAAGCCCCAGACCCTGTCCTACGGCCTCAACGACTCTCCGGCGGGACTTGCCGCCTGGATCACAGAGAAGTTCCGGACCTGGAGCGACTGTCTCGGCGACGTCGAGAGCCGTTTCACCAAGGACGAGCTGCTCACCAACATCACCATCTACTGGGCGACCGGGACGATTAACTCCTCGACGCGGATCTACTACGAGAGCCGGCGCGATCCGTGGGGCCTGGGCCAAGGGGAGCGAATCGAACCGCCCAGCGCCGTCGCTCGGTTCCCAAAGGACCTGGGCTACCCGCCCCGTGAGTGGGCCGAGCGTGTGTTCAACCTCCAGCGCTGGACAGAGATGCCCCGCGGAGGCCACTTCGCCGCTCTGGAGGAGCCGGAGATGTTGGTAGACGACCTGCGGGCCTTCTTCCGCACCCTCCGCTGACCGGGAAGAGCTCGGCGAAGTCCCTCAAACGATGGATTCCCTCCCAGGGGCCACCCTCGAGGGAGGGTTCGGGCACCTGCCTTTGAAATAGTCTCTCGAAGGCCGAGTAAATGGGGAGCCAAACATGAAGATCACCGGCGTCAGGACGAAGCTGTGGGAGTTCGAGATGTCGCGCCCACTGGGCGACGCTAACTCGCCCAACTACGGCCGCTCCCAGACCAAGCGGCTCTGCATGGGCGTGTTCATCGACACCGACGAGGACCTGACCGGCGTGATGGCGTTCGGACCCACCATCTCCCTGGACCTGGCCACCCGGGACCACATTCACACCCTGGTCGACGGCGTTCTTGTGGGCCGAGACCCCAGGGGTGTCAAGGGACTGTGGCAGAGGATGATCGACGTCGTGTACAGGCACGGCAGTCGGGCTATCCTGGGAGACGCCATCGCGGCCATCGACATCGCGCTGTGGGACCTGAAGGCCAAGGCCGACGGCCAGCCCCTCTGGAAGACCCTCGGCGCATCCACGCGAATGGTCAAGGCGTACGCCAGCGGGATCGATACGCCACTCACGGATGATGAGATCCGGGACCTGTACGAGGGCGCCGCCCGGCAGGGTATTTCCGCGGGAAAGCTCAAGGTGGGCCTCGACCGGGAGGCCGACCTCCGGCGCCTGGGCGTAATGCGCGACGCCCTGGCGACGTCGGGCAAGACCCCCGAGCTGCTGATCGACTCCAACGAGTACTGGTCGCCCAAGCAGGCCATCCGCCACATCAGCGCCTATGAGCGAGAGTACGAGATCGTCTGGGCCGAGGAGCCGGCCAGACGGTGGGACTACCGCGGCCTGCGCAAGGTCTCCCAGAGCATCCGCGCCGCCGTCGCCACCGGCGAAAACCACCGTGACATCTTCGAGTGGACCCCGCTGATCGACAACGAGGCCGTGGACATAGTCCAGATCCACTACCGGCAGTCGGGCATCACCGGCGCAATGCAGATCGCCGACCTGGCGCTGGCCTACGAGCTGCCGGTGGCCACCGTCTTCTGCCCGGCCAGCTTCATGGCCCACCTGGCGGCGGCCCTGCCGAACCACTGGACCATGGAGGTCGTCGACGCCGGGTTCGAGGCCCAGATGGACATCGACAACCGGATAGAGGACGGCTACATCGTCCTGGGCGACTCGCCCGGCATCGGCCTGGTGCTGGACGAGGAGAAGCTGGCGCCGTTCGAGGTCAAGGGCCCGTCGCTGGTCGGCGGCAGGCCGCTCAGGGGGCGGAGGCGAGGGGCGGGGCTGTTCGAGGTCGGGCCCGACGATCCTGACGAGGTCGGACAGGAATAGCCCGGAGGCGTTCAACCGATGCCGCCGCACACCCTTAAGATCAACGGAGCTCGCTTCGTTCTGACCCTGGACCCTCAGAGACGGATCATCCGCGACGGCTCCATCTTGATCGAGGGTCAGCGGATCACGCGAGTCGGCAAAGCCTCGGAGCTGGAAGACGTCCCCGCGGACCGTGTTATCGACGCGTCGGAGATGGTCGTCACGCCCGGTTTCTGCAACGGCCACATCCACGTCAGCTACGCCCACGCCACCAGGGGCATCTTCCCCGACGACCTGGGGCCCGACTACCTGCCCAACGTCTTCAAGTTGCAGGCCGCAATGACCGGCGAGGAGGAGTACTATACCTCTCTGCTGGCCATCACCGAGCTCCTGAAGTACGGCACGACCTGCTTTCTCGATCCCGGCAGCACCAAGCATCTGGACGCCGCCATGAAGGCGTACGACGAGTCGGGGTGTCGCATCATCGTCGGCCGCCAAGTGACGGACCTGCCCAACCCCCTCAACCTGCCCGTCTATGAGACCGCCGAGGCCGTCCATCTCATAGATGAGACGATCCAGGAGTACGACGGAAGGCTGGACGGTCGCGTCAACGCCTGGGCGATGCCCTTCTCCGCCGACTACTGCACCCGCGAGCTGCTGGTGGCGGCCAAGGAGCTGGCGGACCGGCACAATACTGGGGTGACCCTTCACCACAACACCGAGCCGTCAGCGGCCCGCACCGGCGGAATGGACCCTGAGCAGTCCATGAGGGAACACGGAGAGCTGCCGACCGAGTACCTGGAGGAGATCGGCTTCCTGGGGCCCAACACGCTTCTGTCCCATCTGAGGGGCATCTCAGAGGGAGAGCTGGACTGCCTGACCCGCACCGGCGCCAAGGCCGTCGTCTGTCCCACCGCCGCCGTCAAAGGCGGCACCGGCACGACCGTAACCTGCCTGCTACCGGAGATGTTGCAAAAAGGCATCTGCGTGGGCCTGGGCACGGACGCTGGCAACAACTCCAACCTGATCGAGACGATGCGGTCCATGTACCTGGCCGCCGTCCTCTACAAGGACGCCCGTCAGGACACTAGCATGGTACCGGCGGAGGCGGCACTGGAGATGGCGACCATCCAGGGGGCCCGCGCCCTGGGACTGGACGACGAGATAGGGTCCATCGAGGCCGGCAAGAAGGCCGACCTGGTGCTGTTCGACACCATGCGGCCCGAGTGGCGGACCATGTTCGACCCGGTGAACACGCTGGTCTACGGCGCCGACGGAAGGAGCGTTCACACGGTGATTGTGGACGGGCGAGTTGTCGTAGACGACTACAGGCCGGTCTTCGTGGACGAGCGCAGGCTCATTCACAAGGTCCAGGAGATCGGCGAGAGCATGGTGTCGAGGACCGGGGTCTCCTTCCCTTCGCGGTGGCCCGTGGTCTGACCGGCGCGAGCCCTCGCCGTGTTACCATGTGCGGCGGTGAGGAGGGCTTGAATGACGGCAAGTCCGCTGGCGACCGCTGAGATCGGCACGACGGGACTCCGCGTCACCCGTCTGGGACTCGGCGGAGCGCCCATCGGCGAGCAGATACCCCAGGGCGACGACGATCGGGCCGTCGCCGTCGTTCGCCGGGGCTACGAGCTGGGTATCCGCTACTTCGATACCGCGCCCATATACGGCGCCGGCGGCAGCGAGCGCCGATACGGGCTGGTGCTGCCCGATCTCCCACGAGATGCGTTCGTCCTGTCCACCAAGGTAGGCAGGACCAGGGAACTCGACAGAGCAGGCGGACGCAAAGACACCTTCGACTACAGCCGCGACCGCGTGCTCAGGTCCATCGAGGACAGCCTGGAACGGCTTCGACTCGACCGGGTCGACATCGCCCTGATCCACGACCCCGACGACCACTACGACGAGGCCATGAACGAGGCCTTCCCCACCCTCGCCGAGCTCCGTTCTCAGGGCGTCGTCAAGGCCATAGGCGCGGGCATGAACCAGTGGCAGATGCTGACGCGACTGGCCAGGGACGGCGATTTCGACTGCTTCCTGCTGGCTGGGCGCTACACGCTTCTGGACCAGTCGGGGCTGGCCGAGCTGCTGCCTCTCTGCGTCGAGAAGCGGATCAGCATCATCCTC
>CAZGRI010000009.1:0-25396 GCA_964528205.1 uncultured Dehalococcoidia bacterium
CCGCCGTCCAGCACCATGCCTCGGTTGGTGTTGACCATTATGGCCGTCGCCAGGTTGTCCCCCGAGAAGACGCCGTTCCGGATCTTGCCGAACATGTCGACCACGATCACGTCGTCCTCGACCAGCTCGTCGATTGCCCAGGAGTTCTGGCTGCCGATACGGCCCTCGGCCTCGCCCAGGGCGTTGACTGTGTCCTCGATGTCGGGACGCCCGGGCACGTAGCGGCACGTGACCGCGCGACCGACCAGGGTCTTTTGGGGATGCAGGACCTTCCAGCCGCCCTCGAACTGCTCAGTGAAGCCGTGTTTTCGCAAAACGGCCCACGCCTCCTCGGTGGTCACGTCCTCCATCCGTTTCAGGATGCCGGCGGGGACCAGCGGCCGGCCGTTGGCGGCGCGGTCCCCTTCCCAGTTTGAGGTTATTGAGAGGATCGTTTCGTTGTTGGTTAGCTGCATTTTTGTCCTCCTGGATCTGCGTATTATGGGGAGGGGAGTCGATCGTGAGCGTTCCCCACCCACAGTTGGTATCCCTCCCTGGCCCTCCCCCAGGACTGCGTCCTGGTTCTTCGGTAACCCCACCCCGTGGGCTGGGCGTAGATGCCCTGCTACGATGGCGGCGTCCGGACACTCCGCGACCAGGAAGAGACTCACGGATGGGAGTCTCTTCCTGGTCGTCGCGCCCGAGATCCGCGGAGCGTCAGCCCGCGGCCTCTCTGGTGACGGCGTCGATCATGGCCTGGATGTAGCCCTGGGCGAACATTCGCGATCGGTACCCTCCCCAGTTGCCCGGAAAGTCCTCGTCGCCGACCAGCAGGGGGCAGTGGTCGTCGATGAACACGCCGTCGTATCCTGCGTCCCCGTAGATCCTCATCGCCCGGTGCATGTCGACGTAGCCGGTGTTGATGAACTCCTCGTTGAACTTCGGCACCTGTCCCGAGACGTTGCGGAAGTGGACGTACAGCACCTTACGCCTCTTGGCGAAGTACTCGACCATCTCGTAGATGTCTTCGTTCATCTCCGAGAAGGTGCCCTGACAGAACTCGATGGCGTTGGAGTCTGACGGGTATATCTCGATCAGCCGCTTGTAGGCGTCGAAGTTCCACAGCAGCGACGGCACTCCTCCCAACGATGGTACCGGCGGGTCGGGTGGATGGATGCCGAGACGGATGCCCTCCTCCTCGGCGACGGGCGTCACCGCCTTGATCCAGTACTCCAGGTTCTCCCACATCCGCTCTTCGTCCAAAACCGCTCCCTCAGGCAAGGGGTTGGTGCCCAGGGGACGGGCATCGCCCTTCTCCCAGTCCAGCGCGGTCGCTTCGGCGCCGCCGCGGATCCGAACGTTGGTCGACCGCCATACGGGCTTCGGCATCCAGTGGTACCCGTAGATGGGGACTCCGGCGCGGGCCATGTCCCGTATCTCGTCGATGAGCTCCTCGATTCTCTCGTCCCGACGCGGTCCGCCGAACACGATGTCCATGAACCGCGTGACCCCGGCGAAGCCGCCCTCGAAGGCCGCGATGCGCAGGCCGTACGACTCAAGCCTCTCGCGTAGGGCGACATAGTCGTCGTACGTCGCTCGCGGCTTATTCAGGGGTTCGCTTGTGCCCGGAAGCAGGTCCACTCCCGGTCCGCCATACACGACGATGTCTTTGACGCCCATCTGCGCGGAGGTCTCCATGACCTCATCGGTGGCCAGCCTTATTGCCCAGGCGTTTCGCATTGGGGACTCCTTGTTTTCGGCGCGGATGCTGGAGAGCATCCAGTCGGTCTGCGGCCTATTATATTCGCCTTGCCGCGATGAGACTACCGGGCCGGTGATTCCGTACCTGATCGTTGACGGCGTCACGGGAGGGGACCGAACGCCCACGAGCGGTCACCGCGCGATGGATGCCCTACAGCAGAGGGGAGTGCCCGCTTGACAGGTCGATACAGAGGGCGCGTACGATAGCCGGGACCTCGAGGTCAGGTAGCTCATCGGAGCGGAGACTGTTGAATCCACCTATCGAGCGCGATGGCTGCGGAGCGTGATCCCCACGGCCCCCCGCGGGTCGTGATCGCCGGCGGGGGCTACGCCGGCGTATACGCCGCTCTGGAGCTGCAGCACGCCGCCCGACAGGATCGGGTCCGCCTATCGCTGATCAGCAGGGACAACTTCTTTCTGTCTCAGCCCATGCTGGCCGAGGTCGTCTCCGGAAGCATAGAGCCGCCGCATATCCTTGCGTCCATACGTCGGATGGTCCCGGCCGCCGACCTGTACAAGGCCGAGATCGAGGCCATCGACGTCGAGGACCGCAAGGTCGTCATTCGTTACCCCGGCCACGTGGAGTATCGCGATATCCCGTACGATCACCTCATCGTCGCCGTGGGCACGGGCACGGACCTGTCGGGTGTCTCGGGTGTCGCCGAGCACGCGTTTCCCTTCAAGACGATGGGCGACGCGTTTCTGCTGCGTAATCACTTGGTCGGCGTTCTGGAGGCGGCGGAGGTCGAGGAAGACCCTGCGCGAAAACAGGAGCTCCTGACATTCGTCGTCGTGGGCGGCGGATACACCGGCGTCGAGGTCGCTGCCGAGATAAACAGCTTCACCAGAGAGGCTGCAAAGAGCTACCGCCGCGTGGACCCCGGCGACGTCACGGTGGTGCTTGTGCAGGGCCGCGGCCGCATCCTGCCCGAGCTCGCGCCAAGCCTGGCGGACTTCAGCCACCGGCTTCTGGAGAAACGCGGTATCGCGATCAGACTCGGCGCCAGGATAACGGGCGCCACGGCCAACGCCGTAATGCTCACCGATGGGACCACTGTCCGCGCCAGGACGCTGGTCGCGGCAATCGGGTCCGCGCCCAGCCGGCTGCTGGATACCATCTCGGTCCCCCGCGACGCTCGGGGCCGTATCGAAGTGGATGCAACCCTGGCCGTTCCAGGCCTCGACCACGTCTGGGCCGTCGGCGACTGTGCGGCGATCCCCGACCTGCGGCAGGGCGGCACCTGCCCGCCGACGGCGCAGTACGCCTTGCGAGAGGGGAGGGCGGTAGCTCGAAACGTCCTTGCGAGCATAAGTGGGGATGAGCCACGGCAGTTCACCCACAGAAACCTTGGTGTCTTCGTCCCGCTGGGCCGGTTCTCGGCGGCTGCCGAGGTCCTCGGCCTCAAGCTATCCGGATTCCTGGCCTGGTGGTTGTATCGCACCTACTATCTATCGCAGCTTCCCCGGCTGGACCGAAAGTTGAGGGTCGTGTTCGACTGGACCCTGGAGCTGGTCTTCCGTCGCGGCATAGTCCAGATGGACGTCGCCAGCAGCGAGGCCATCACCCGGGGGCACTACGAGCCGGGCGACGTGGTCTTCCGCCAAGGAGAGATCGCTGGCAGCTTCTACGTCATCGCAAGTGGCGACGTTCAGATCTATCGTGAGGACGACGGGCGGGAGATGCAGGTCGCCACATTGGGCCCCGGGGAGTACTTCGGCGAGATGGCGCTTTTGGATGGCGTCACGCACACGGCCTCGGCCCGAGCTCAGAGCCCTGTGGACCTGCTAATAATGGGCGGGGCCGAGTTCAAGGCGCTCGCCGGTTCGTCGACCCACTTCGGCGAGCTCCTGGCACAGGTCATGCGGCGGCGGGAGCGAGGGAACGCCACCGAAGGCGATTCCACCGGTTTCGAACAAGGGGGGTCAGAGTGACCCGGAACGCGGACCCGCGGCAGCATCGTCCGGTTCCAGTATCTTGAGCCGGGCCGCAGTCACATCACCTCGCGAGACCGGTAGATGCACCAGGTGGGTCCGGCACGAGCAGTCCGAAGACCCGAACCCCGGAGCCGGCACCGTTGCGTCCGCCAGCTCCAGTGCGGACCTGGCCCAGATGCACTCGGATCTCTCGGTTCCGACGACGCTCGATACCTCGATGACAGGGGCCACGGCGGTGAGGAAGTCGATGTGCCAGTGTCGCTTCTTGTCCTCCCTCAGGTGTCGCTGGACGCGGCTTTCGAGGCCGCTCTGGGCGCTTCCGAAGTAGAGGTAGTAGCCGCGAGGGAACTCGAAGGCCCCGAGCTTTCCTATGGTAAGGCACGTGCGCTTGTTCAGCCGCAGCAGCAGGACGTAGCTGCCTTTTGTCATGGCTGAGTGAATGGGTCCACCGGTTCGCAGCCTACTGATGGGTGTCGAGAATCGGAGTGTCGCCGTGTCGCCCCATTGTACACATCCCGTACCCGTCCAGCTCGTACGCTGGGTCAGGCTACTCTCACTGAGGTCTACTGCCGGCCGGACAGAGGTATAATAGGCCTTTGATCACATCGCGACGATCAGGGACTTCGGGCATCTATCGCCAATTGGTGGGCGGTAATCAGATGACATCCAGAAGCACCAAGAGCAGCTCCGCCGACTCACTGTCGCTCTTCCATCCTCTGGTCCGGAGGTGGTTCGAGGGCCGGTTCGACGCGCCCACCGAGGCCCAGGCTGAGGGATGGCCGGCAATCGCCAGTGGCCGCCACACGCTGATCGCGGCGCCCACGGGCTCGGGGAAGACGCTGGCCGCGTTCCTGACTTGCCTGGACGGTCTGGTCCGCGCCGGGCTCGATGGCGGCCTGCCCGACCGCACCGAGGTCGTCTACGTTTCGCCCCTCAAGGCCCTTTCCAACGACATCGAGCGGAACCTGAACGAGCCCCTGGCGGGCATCGGCGCTCTTGCCGAATCGGACGGGGCCCCGCTGCCCGAGATCCGGGTCGGGGTGCGCACCGGCGATACTCCGCCGAGCCAGCGGCAGGTCATGGCCAAGCGGCCACCTCATGTGTTGATCACGACCCCCGAGTCGCTCTATATCCTGCTGACCTCGGAAAGCGGGCGGCGTGGCCTTGGAGGGGTTCGGACCCTCATCCTGGATGAGCTCCACGCCGTCGCGGACGACAAGCGCGGATCGCACCTGACACTGTCGGCCGAGCGGCTCTGCGCGCTGGCCGATGGGCCGGTCACTCGCATCGGCCTGTCCGCGACCCAGCGGCCCATCGAGGAGATGGCCCGGTTCCTGGCCGGCAATGGGTCCATCAATGGCAACGGGACCGCCGATTGCACCGTCGTCGACACCGGGCACGCCAGGGCGATGGACCTGGCGCTGGAGCTGCCCGGCTGCGAGCTCGGTCCCATCGCGACCCACGAGCAGTGGGCCGAGACCCTGGACTGCATGGCGGAGCTGGTCAAGGGCCACGGGACCACGCTGATCTTCGTCAACACGCGCCGGCTGGTCGAGCGCGTCGCTTATCAGATGTCCGAGCGCCTTGGGGTCGAGTCGGTCGTGGCCCACCACGGGAGCCTCTCCCGCGACCGACGGCACGAAGCCGAGCGGCGTCTGAAGCAGGGCCTCGTCAAGGTCTGCGTCACCACGTCCTCGCTGGAGCTCGGGATCGACGTCGGGGCCGTCGACCTGGTGTGCCAGATCGGCTCGCCCCGGTCCATCGGCCTGCTGCTCCAGCGGGTCGGCAGGTCCGGACACTCCCTGAGCGCGACGCCCAGAGGGCGGCTCTTCCCGCTGACCCGGGACGAGCTCCTGGAGTGCATGGCCCTGGTCAGGGGTATCGCTCGGGGCAATCTGGACACGCTGACGGTGCCCCCCTGGCCGCTGGACGTCCTGGCGCAGCAGATCGTTGCGGAGTGTGCGTCCCGGGAGTGGGACGAGGACGAGCTTTTCGAGCTGGCCCGCCGCGCGTACCCGTACCGGGACCTTCCCAGGGAACGGTACGACCAGGTGGTGGCGACCCTAGCCGAAGGCGCGGCGCCAAGGGAGGGAAGGCGCTGGGCGTACCTTCACCGGGACGCCGTCAACGGCAAGCTGCGCGGCCGCCGGGGAGCTCGGCTGGCGGCCCTCACCAGCGGGGGCGCCATACCCGACAACGCCGACTACGACGTGATAGCCGAGCCGGACAGCACCTTCGTGGGCACCGTCAACGAGGACTTTGCCGTCGAGAGCATGCGCGGCGACGTGTTCCTCCTGGGCAACACCCCGTGGCGTATCAGACGGGTGGAGAGCGGCCGTTTACGGGTCGAGGATGCGCAGGGCGCATCGCCGTCCATGCCGTTCTGGTTCGGCGAGGCCCCCGGCCGCACGACGGAGCTATCGGACGAGATATCGGAGCTGCGGGAGGAGCTGCTCGACCGGATGGAGCGTGGCGACGGAGAGAGCTGGCTCTCGGAAGACCTGGGGTTCCCGTCCGCCGCCGCCCAGCAGGCCGTCGCCTATATCGAGGAGGGCATCCGGATCCTCGGGACCCTGCCGTCCAAACACCGCATCGTCGCCGAGCGGTTCTTCGACGAGTCCGGCGGTATGCAGCTAGTCATCCACTCGCCCCTGGGCTCCCGGATCAATCGGGCCTGGGGGATGGCCCTGCGCAAGGAGATATGCCGGACGTTCGACTTCGAGCTTCAGGCCGTCGCCACCGACGACGGCATCAACTTCTCCCTGGGGCCGTCCCTCTCGTTCCCCCTGGACGAGGTCTTCCGCTACATCAAGTCGGCCAAAGCGGAAAGAGTGCTGCTTCAGGCGATCCTCCAGGTCCCCATCTTCGGCATACGCTGGCGGTGGGTGGCGTCCAGGGCCCTGGCCGTGCTCCGCTTCTCGTCAGGCCGCAAGATTCCGCCACCGTGGCTCAGAATGCGCTCCGACGACCTGCTGGCCGCGGTCTTCCCCGAGCAGGTGGCATGCCAGGACAACGCTCCGCCGGGCGACATTGAGGTCCCCGACCACGTGCTGGTCTTCGAGACGTTGCGCGACTGCATGACCGAGGCCATGGACCTCGAGGGCCTGAAGGAGGTGCTGGAGGGTATCGAACGGGGCGACATCGAAGTCTACGCCAGGGATACCACGCAGCCGTCGGTGTTCAGCCACCAGATCCTGAACGCCATGCCCTACGCTTTCCTGGACGACGCCCCACTGGAGGAGCGCAGGTCGCGGGCCGTGGCCTTGCGGCGAGCGCTGCCCGAGGACACCCGCGACCTGGCGTCGCTGGACCCCGAAGCCATTGCCGCCGCGGCGCGAGACGCCCGGCCCGTGGTGCGGGACGCCGACGAGCTGCATGACGCCCTCCTCACACTGGGCGTTCTTCCCAAGGAAGACCTGCGGCGAGTTTCCGACGAGGAGTCCAGCCGCTGGCGGGAATGGTTCCGAGCCCTGGTCTCCGACGGCCGCGCCGCCACCGCTCGATACGGTGACGGATTCGAGGCCTGGGTGGCCACGGAGCGCGCTCAGATGGTGTCCGCCGCGTTCCCGGACGTCCGCTTCGAGCCCGAGCCGCCGGCGGTCTCCCAGCGGGGCGACGCCCCTGACGAGGACGGCGCACAGCTATGGCTGGTCCGCGCCCGCGTCGAGTACTCGGGGCCGTTCAAACCCGACGAGCTAGCCCGCATGCTGGGGCTCAGCCGCGGGGCTGCAAACATCGCCCTGGCGCATCTGGAGGCGACGGGCAACGTCTTACGAGGGCGTTTCACTCCGGGCCGCGATGAAGAGGAGTTCTGCGACCGCCGCATCCTGGCCCGCATCCATCGGGACACCATCGGCAGACTGCGCAAGGAGATCGAGCCCGTATCTGCCGCGACCTTCATCCGGTACCTGTTCCGATGGCAGCACGTGGCCCAGGGCTACCTGGTCCGTGACGAGGGCGGACTGCTGGACATGATCGAGCAGCTTCAGGGCTTCGAGGCCGCCGCCGGCGCATGGGAGTCCGACATTCTGCCCGCCCGGGTGACCGGCTATGCGCCCGCGACCCTGGACGGGCTCAGTATAAGCGGAGAGGTGGCCTGGGGCAGGTTCAACCGGCGCGTCTCGGAGGAGAACGGACGGGCCTCCCAGAGCGTTCTGCGCAGAAGCCTGCCCATATCGCTGGGGCTGCGGGAGGACCTGCCCTGGCTACTGGACGACCCTTCCGCGACCGGGGAGGGGCTGCTGGGCGCGGCGGGCGAGGTCGTGGAGTTCCTTTCGAGGCGCGGGGCCTCGTTCCTGCCCGATATAGTCGCCGGTACACAACGGCTACCGACGGAGATCGAGGACACCCTCTGGAAGCTGGCGGCCATGGGGCTGGTCACCACCGACGGCTTCGGGCCGGTCCGCGCCATGGTCAACGGTGTGGCCAAACGGGTCAGGCAGAGCGCCCGGTTCAGGCGTCGGTCCGGGCGGCGAATGCCCACCAGCCGCTGGTCTCTTCTTCACATCAGTCCGCCGGTGCTGGCTTTACCCGAGTCCGTAGACGGCAACGGTTCACAGTCCGATCTCGCGGGCCGTCCCGACGGAGATCTGGCTGAGCCAACCGAGGCCGGACTGACGCACGACGACATCCTGGAAGCCAGGGCGTGGCAGCTGCTGCTCCGTTACGGGGTCGTCTTCCCCGAGGTGCTGGGCCGCGAGGCGCTGGCGCCGCGATGGCGTGAGCTGCTTCAGGTGTACCGGAGGGCCGAGGCCAGGGGTGAGATACGCGGGGGCCGCTTTGTGTCGGGGTTTGTCGGCGAGCAGTTCGCCATGCCCGAGGCGGTGCAGATGATGCGCGCCGTGCCCAAGGCCGAGCCAGATGGACTGCTTACCGTCCTGTCCGCCTGCGACCCGCTGAACCTGGCTGGCGTCCTGACGCCGGGCCCCAGGGTCCCGGCGCTGCTGGGCAACCGCATCGCCTTCCGCGACGGCGTGCCGGTGGCGTCACTCCAGTCCGCCGAGCTCCACTACCACGCGGACCTGGACGCCGCCATCCAGTCCCAGGTCGCATCGCTCTTGAGTCCACGTCGCGGCGGGAAGGCCTCGCGACAGCCGGTCTCATCGTCGTCGGGCGCAACCTAGCCGGAGCCACTCTCTAACTCGTGCTTATGTCATTCTAGAATAACATCCAGTCGCTGAGGACAGCTATGCAATACACCCGAGTATATGCAGACTCCAAGGGCGAGTCCCATTTCGACGAGGTGACGGTCACTTTGTCTCCGGTGGACTTTGCTCCCCCAGCCCCTCCACTCAACGTCTCTGCTGAGATTCCAGCGGCTCGGATGGTATTCATTTCAAATCCTCCTGGCTGGTTTGGCGATTGGCATCCCGCTCCTCGGACGCAATTCTGGGTCCAAATTGCCGGGCAGACCGAAATAGAAGTGAGCGACGGTGAAGTCAGGCGCCTGAAACCGGGAGATGTCGCACTGCTGGAAGACGTCACTGGCAAAGGCCACGTATCACGAGTGGTAAGCCAGGAAGATCTACAGGGAGTATTTGTACAACTCCCTGACTGAACTTCCCCAAAGGTCGGTATCCTGATTGCCTAGGGCTCTTAGTAGCGGGAGACGCTCCGCCCTTCCAAGTCAGATTCTTGGACACTGAGGGATGTGCGAGGGGATATCGACTCAAGAGTCCACGCGCTCATCCTACAGGTCGGATGCTTCACCCTGAACCCTCTTCGTGAATCTGGATTTTCTGCCTGTAGAGGAGCGGAGCGACGAAGAATCTCAGCGTCGCGCGTGGGTTCTTCGCTTCGCTTTCCGAGAGGTCGGAGTCCGACCCATTACCGAATAAGGAGTCGGACAAGAATGACAGACTGCGTAATCCGAGGCGCTCTAAGGCCCAATCACGTGATGTGGGATTCTTCCGGCTGCATATTGCTCGCAAGCAGCTATCGGAGACTCGGTCTCGACATCGCGTAATGCGGGCGATTGGACCGGTGCTAACCTGACGCGGGCGCATGGCTAACGGTGGTCCTCGCCTCGAACCCAATACTCGGCAGGAGAGAGCTATTGTCTGTCAAGACGCACAATACTTTATCGGCGGGCAGTGGGTGCCTTCCAAGACCAGGACGTTGTACACGATCACGAACCCGGCCAGGAAGAGCGAGGTGCTGGGCGAGTTCCAGTCCTCGACTGCAGAGGACGCTCAGCGAGCTGTGGCAGCCGCCTCCGATGCCCTCGATGAGTGGGCGGAGACCCCGGCGCCTTCCAGGGCTGCGGTCCTGTTCCGCGCGCTCGCCATTCTCGACCGTCGCGCCGACGAGATGGCCCGCTCCATAACCACAGAGGAGGGCAAGCCTCTTGTCGACGCTCAGGGCGAGGTCAAGCGGGCGATGAACATCATCGAGTACGCCGCCGGCGAGGGCCGCCGGATGTTCGGCTATACGACGCCGTCCGAGCTGCCGAGTACGATGGCTTACACCATCAGGCGTCCGGTAGGGGTCGTAGCCATCATCACCCCGTGGAACTTTCCACTGGCCATCCCGGCGTGGAAGATCGCGCCCGCCCTCATATGCGGCAACACGCTCGTGTTCAAGCCCGCATCCTCCACGCCGATGACCGCGGTGAAGCTGGTGGAGGTCTTCGAGGAGGCGGGCCTGCCGCCCGGTGTGCTGAACCTGGTCACCGGTCCCGGATCGTCGGTTGGGAACACCCTGGTGGAGAGCCCCGACGTGAAGGGCATCTCCTTTACGGGTTCGACCGAGATCGGCACCGGCATCTACGCCGAGGGGGCGCGCAGCCTGAAGAAGGTCCAGTGCGAGATGGGCGGGAAGAACGCCGTCATCCTGATGGCCGACGCCGACCTGGACAAGGCCCTGGGTGGAATTGTCCAGGGCGCCTTCGGTTCGACCGGACAGCGGTGCACCGCCACCAGCCGCGTCATCGTGGAGGAGGCCATCTACGACGAGTTCATGGAGCAGCTCATCGACCGGACAGGCAAGCTCAAGATCGGGGACGGCCTCGATCCAGAGGTGGACGTGAGCCCGCTGGCCAGCCGGTCCCAGTTCGACACCGTGACCGGCTACATAGGAATGGGCACCGAGGGGGGCGCCAGGCTTGCTTACGGCGGAAACGCGGTGACAGGTGGCATCTACGATGAAGGCTACTACGTCGAGCCCACTATTTTCACCGACGTCGACCCCTCCATGCGCATCGCCCAGGAGGAGATCTTCGGCCCGGTACTGACCGTCTTCAAGGCGAGCGACCTGGAGGAGGCCGTCGAGATATCCAACAGCGTCAAGTTCGGTCTATCGTCGTCGGTGTACACCAGGGACCTGACCCAGGCCTTCCAGTACGTGAACACGGTGGAGACGGGGATGGTGCACATCAACTCCCCGACCTTGGGCGGCGAGGTCCACTTGCCCTTCGGCGGGCTGAAGTCGTCGGGGGTCGGTCACCGGGAGCAGGGCGTTGAGGCCGTGGAGTTCTTCAGCGAGGTTATCACCGTGTATGTCGACTACGCCGGTACGCCTCGCAAGCAGGCCAAGTTCATCTAGCGGTCAAACAGGTCCTGCCCCTTGTCATTCTTGAGGAGCGGAGCGACGAAGAATCTGAGCGTCGCCCATAGATTCTTCGCTTCGCTCAAGAATGACAGACCGGGCTAGATCAGGCCCTCTTAGCATTCACGGATTCACGCTCAGACTCGGCTCCCCTAGCAGCCATCAAAATGTGCCCGCCCTTGCACGCTCCTGCTCGATCAGCATCCGGCGCAGTATCTTGCCGGACGGGTTCTTAGGTATCGCGTCCACGAACTGCACTTCGCGGACATGCTTGAACGTCGCCACCTTGCCTGCCACAAACTCCATCAAGTCCTCATCCGAGGCGTCTCGACCGGCCTTTCGCACGACGAACGCCTTGGGGATTTCGCCCGATTCGACCTCGGGCTTGCCGATTACGGCGGCATCTGCGACTGCTGGGTGCTCCAGGAGAAGTCCCTCCAGCTCGGCGGGCGGTACCTGGAACCCCCTGTATTTGATCAGCTCCTTCTTGCGGTCGACAATCCGGACGTAGCCATCCGGGTCCATGCGCACGACATCGCCGGTATGGAGCCACCCACTCTCAGACAGGGTGTCCTTGGTTGCCCGAGGGTTGTCGTAGTAGCCCTTCATGACTTGCGGGCCCCGCACTATGAGCTCGCCGATATCACCGGGCGCCACCTCGCTCGTGCCCGTTTCCAGGTCCACCACCTTTTCCTCCGTGTCCGCAGCTGCGGGACCAACCGAGCCGGGTCGGATGCGGTCACGCTCGATGAAGTCCAGGTTTAGTAGAGGAGCGGTCTCCGTCATACCGTAGCCCTGTATGATCGGAAACCCGATCGCCTCCCGCAGACGAATCTGCAAATCGGCGGAAAGCGGCGCCGCGGCGCAAAGGCCGACCTTCAACGAGGAGAGGTCGTACGCGCCCAGGTCCGGGTATGACGTCAGGCCCAGCGCCACCGGCGGCACCGTACACATCCATGTGACGCGGTGCCGGGACATCAAGCCGAGGAATAGCTCCATGTCGAAGCGGCCCATCAAGACCTGTGTTCCCCCGGCGGCGATGGCTGCATTCATGAGAACCTGGAGTCCGTAGATGTGGAACATGGGTAGGTGTACGAGGATTACGTCATCTGACGTGAAGCCGGCCGCTTCACCGGGACGTTCAACGAGCTGGCGGAGGTTGGCGGCCAGATTGAAGTGTGTCAGCATCACGCCCTTGGAGAGGCCGGTAGTGCCACTGGAGTACGGTAGCGCCGCCAGGTCATCACTGGGCTCGATGGCTACCGATGGCGGTGTTGCCTGGGCATGCTCGATTAACCCCCAGAAGGAGTCCGCGTCATCAGAACCCTCTTTTATGGCGATGAGGCGCTCGAGGCCCGCAGTGGCATCGCGTGCGGAATCGGCCATCCCAAGAAGTGCCTCGTGTACTATGAGTACCCTGGCGCCGCAGTCATTGAGCTGGTGTGCTATCTCCCGCTCACGGTAGCCCGAGTTGATGGTGGTTGCGACCGCACCCACCTTGAGGATGCCGTAGAACGCGATGACGAACTCGGCGCAGTTGGGGGCCAGGAGCCCCACGCGGTCGCCCTTGGCGACCCCGAGGCTCGCCAGGGCTGCAGCCAGTCGACTGCTGTGGCCATCGAGGTCCCGGTAGGTAAATCGACGTTCGCCGTCTATAACCGCGACTTTGTCGGGCAGCCTGTCGGCGGTGCGCTGGAGGACACGCTGAAAGGGATACGACTCGTAAGAGGCCAACGAAGCCCTCGCTTCTCGCGCCATTGTCATTCCTCATCCCTCGACGGCAGACCATCTGCCCGGTTGAACCGCACGGGCGCATGGCCTATCTACCTCAATCCCTCTTTTGAACCCTGACAATGCGTCTAGTGGATCACATGTCGTCCAGGGGGTAGATGGGGCGTCGCACCTGCTCATAAGTGTAGCTGGAGAAGTCGGGACGGTGCACGCCCGGCGTGTCGGCATCGAAGATGCGCTCGGCCAAGGTGCCGATGTCGGTCCGGAAGTGCACCGCCGACTTGACCGCAAGCAGTCGCCGGTCCCGCGGCTCGATGCCCACGGTGCGCAGCATCTCGGCGTCGCGCAGCTGATCGCGGCGCTCCGATACGACGACCTCGGTGCCGCCTATCACCAGCACCGCGGTCCGGCCCAGATGCCCCCTGGCCCCTCGACCCATGGGCCCGCGGTAGACGAACTCGCCGTCGCCAAGGGTCCGGACGTACGCCTGAGTCCGAACGGGGTCGCCGTGCAGCCGGTCCGTCTTGCCGCCGATGACCGCATCGATGGTCGTGCCCACGCCAGCCTCGTGGGCCTGCGCGACCGTCTCGGGATCGCAGAGCACGCCGACCACCGCGGCCTCGGTGCCCTCGTCCAGCAGCGCTTGCAGGATCACGGTACCGTCGCTGGGACCGCCGCCGCCCGGGTTGTCCGAGCCGTCGGCCAGCACCACCAGTCCGGTGGCCTCCTCCCGGACGTACCTGAGCACCTCTCGGACCGGCGTGAGGCCGGCGTTGAACGCCTCGCGCTCTTCCCAGACCTCGTCGGCCAGCGCCTGTGCCTTCGCCTCGGCCAGGGCGAGGTCCCCGTCGGCGGTCACCAGGACCGAGACCCCGGCGTCCTGTATGTCGGCAAAGGGAAAGCCCATGGACAGCGTCGCGGTCATCACGCCCGGCTCGCTCTCGATGGCGTGCATGCGCTCCAGCAACCGGCCCATGGGCTGGCGCAGGGTGCACTGAAGTGGCGGCATGGTGATTAAGGGTAGCTGTTGATAAGCCATCGAGGGTCTGACCTGTCCGGCGGCGATGTCCGCGATCAGGTTCAGGGCCTCGACCCCGCGGTCTCCCATGTCGACGTGGGGATAGGTGTCGTAGCCGATGAGAACATCCGCCTGTTCGGCCATAAGCGCCGTGATGTTGGCGTGCAGGTCGAGGGTCGCGACGACGGGGACCGTACGCCCTACGAGGTCACGGACGGCGCTGATGACGTCGCCCTCGGCGTCCTGATGCTCTGCCGTGACCATGGCGCCGTGAAGGTCCAACAGGACGCCGTCAACCGGCAGCACGGCTTCCATTCGCTCCAGGAGCATGGCCTTGAGCTGCCGGTAGGCGGACTCCTCTATCGTACCGCCGGGCGTGGCGTTCGCCAGCAGAGTCGGGACCAGGTCCACGCCGCGTTCGCGGGCCGCGTCGACATAGCCCCCGTGGATGGTCGCGGTGCCGCTGTAGAGCGCTTCGACTCCATCCGTCGAGAATGCCGGGTCTCCGCCGCTGTCCCTGACGAAGTCATCCAGGGTCGTCGGGTGGGACGCGAAGGTGTTGGTCTCCTGGCTGATGCCCCCGCTGGCGATTCGCATAGCCGGTGCCTTCCTATTCTAGGAAAAGAGTGGGGCCTGTGGGTCCGAGGGCGATGGTATCACGCCGGACCCACGGGAGGAGGCCAAGGCTACGAACGTCCGGTTGCTAGCCGATGTCTCAGACGCAGGCGGGCCCCGGTCCTTCGATGGAAGAATCGGGGCCTGCCCTGCGTTGGGGTCGGGCGTCTCACACCCAGTCGTGATGGTATGTCAGGAAAGGACGTCCCATAGGCGGTTGGACTGCCAGCGCAGCACCCTGACAATGGTGGCCAGGGCCAGGCCGATGCCCGTTAGCAGAAGGGCCATCCCAACGAACTTGAACGGCTCGAGCCATAGTTTCACCGCGTTGATCGCGCCCAGATCGGCCAGCAACGTGCTATCCGATGGGTTCAGCTGCGTGGCAATGGAGTGGTTCCAGTAGTCGTAGGTCTGAGTCGCCAGCACGATTCCGATGATCGCCGATGCGACCAGTACCATCATCCCCATCATCATGACCATCGGGAACAGCTTCGCGGTCAACGGAGGCTTGATGATCTTGACGTCAACTCCCAGAGCCTCCTGGACCCTGCCGCCTCCAACTCGGAGCGCTCCCAGTATCGTGGCCAGAAGGAAGGTAACGCCTCCCAGCAGCATGCCAATGCCCAAGAACTTGAAGGCGGGCAGCCAGACTTTCGTGGCCTCGATGAAAGCCCTGTCGGTGGCCAGTGCGGAGCCGGTTTCGGCCCCTTCGCGGACCGTCTTGGAAGCCGTGAAGTAGTCGGCGGCCGTGGCTGAGTTGACCAGTCCAACGATGAAGGCGGCTACGACGATCATGAAGCCCATTGCGATGAATGGCATCCACATCTTGCCGGCCATTGCCTGCATCCCGGTTACCTTGACCGGGAGCTGTTCATGCGAAAACGCGATTTCATTAGGTGCGGTTGTTGCTGTTGCAGTCATCTGTTATCTCCATCTCCTATCGTGACTTGAGAATGCTCGTGGGGCTTGGCCTGCTTGAGGGCGGGCAGGACCCTGGCCATCGTCTCGCCCCGTAGTCTGACGTTCGTCAATATGTTGGCGAAGGCGCACCCGAAACCCAGGAGAAAGGTCGCCAGTCCTACGAAGGCGAAGGGCAGTACCCAGTCCTTGACCGCCTCGATGCTACCTTGCTGGGACAGCACCCCCGATCCGGCTTCCGCTACGTCCCTTACGGCTTTGCTGTTGGTGAAGTAGTCGCCGGTCATTACGGCCAGCGTTATCCATGTCACGGCCGCGGCCATGACGATCATCAGGGCAACCGCCCATAGATCGCCGGCGAATTTGATGTGCGGCGCCGACCTCCTGGCTTGGAGTCTTAACTGTTCACTGCTCAAAACGACGTCCCTCCTTTCAATGCTGACCTGTGTCGCGTGACCTCGTACACGAGGCCCTTTCGGTATTCAGCCCGGCCCGTAAATCTGGCTGTATGCTTCAACATTTCTCCACCTCAGGCCTATCGCGTCTTGCTGAGGTCTAGACAAGGGCTGTGTAGAACGCCCCGACGAGTATTCCGAACAGGATGTGGAGCATGAGAAAGCCCATGGCGGTCATTGACGGGTAGCCCAATGCAAAGGCGCCGGGGCTCTGCATCTCCCCTCTTTTGATCAAGGGGTGCATTACTGGGACCATGCCGAGGCCCATGCCTGAAACGAGCCAGTGAACAAGACCAAAGAGAGTTCCCCAGGCTACCAGGGCGCTCTCCAGTCCGAACGCGGTGTACAGGGCGACATGGATGAGGCCGAACACGATACTCATCATGGCGTGCATCATCGCGCCTGCGGCGTAGGCCATCGGTCCATCCCTGAACATCATGGTCCCCAACGGGCGAAACAGGTTCATCTTCATCTGCCGTGGCATCATGGCTATACTCATGTATAGGACCGCGCTCATGATCGCTCCCCCGATGAGTCCTGCCCCTACTGCCGCTCCACCATCGAAGCTCATTTCCTACCCCCTCTTCTCATGCCGTTCACTAAGTTCGATGTGAGCGGTCTTCGGAAAGTTCGGTAGTCTTGCATACAGAACAGATCCAGACGGAGCTCGAACACCGTAGTCCATCGCTTCGCGATGTCGGGCATCTAAGGAGTATCATGGCCCCGCGGAACCAACAGTAACCAGTTGAAGGCCACGGCCGGCAATCCAGGTCACCGGTGGCGACGCAGAATGGCAGGCCTGAATAGGGGGGGACCAGACATGACGCACGCTTCGGAGCCTGAGCCGGACAGACCGACGACTGGCAGGCGTTCCGGTGTTGGCCCGCCGTCGCCCGATCCGGGTAGGGCGGAGCTACAGGGGGCCGTCGATATCCTTCAGGACCTGTCTGAGCGGGAGATCGACGAAATGCTCTCCGGCACCTCCATGCGTACGGCTGACCGGGGCACGGTCTTCTCCGAAGCGGAGCGCAGCCCGGAAGCCCTTTTCCTGCTGAAGTCCGGAAGGGTGGAGCTCTACCGGCAGTCACCGGAGGGCAAGAAGCTCACGCTGGCAATCGTCGAGAGCGGTACGTTCTTTGGAGAGATGTCACTGCTTACACAGCGCCTCGCCGGCACCAGCGCGGTCGCGCTGGAAGACAGCGAGGTATGCACGCTCGGCCGCCGGGATGTGGAGTCTCTCATGCTGGACCATCCCTCTGTTGCTTTTCGGCTGATCGAGGCTCTGGCCGACAGGCTCCAGCACACCAGCGAAGCGCTGGTCGAGATGGCGTTCAACGACGTTACGGGGCGGGTAGCCGCGTTGCTGTTGCGTCTGGCTGACGAGGAAACCGATGAGGTGGTCGGATACTCGCATCAGGACCTGGCGGCGATGGTGGGATGTCTTCGTGAGAGCCTCACCGCGACCCTCGATGGCCTCAAAAGGACGCAGGCCGTTGCCATCTCGCGGAAAAAGATCACGATCACCGACAGGGCTCAGCTCGAAGGGGTGGTCACCGGCAGGTCCGACTAGCTTTCACTAGTGTAGTGTCTGAGGAAACAGCTTGCCACAGAACTCGTCATCCCGGCGAAGGCCGGGATCCAGTCGGCGCGTCTCTGGATTCCGGCTTCCGCCGGAAAGACGAGGGTAGGCGGGCGAGCCGATGGAAGCCCGGCTGCTGTAAAGCCATATGCGAGACACTACACCAGCCGGAGCCTCGTATGCGTGTGGTATTGCTTGGAGGCGAGCAACGAGGACCCGACGAGTCGCGGGTGGGTTTGTCATGCGATGACCAACGGGACCAGCATCTCATCGGGTGTGAGCCCCGAGTGGTGGGCCCGCATGAGCATGGCCTTGCTCAGGCCACTGGCGAGGTTATACTCGATTACGTCGGCGCCCCTCGAAATCGCTATGAGATCGCCGAAGCGTTCCCTTGCAGGCACGGCCAGGGGGCCCGGCCCAAACAGCTCTAACTCCTCGGCTTGGGCGGTCCTGATTATAAAGAACTGTCGGCCGAAACGCTGTCGAAGGCTATAGGCGAGGCGGCCTTCAAACCCCGGCCGGACATGAAGGTACAAGACCCGGGCATCTCCCGAGGGCGGAGACCTCAGCAGGCCCATCAGTGGGTCGGAGGCCCTGATCTGGAGGGCCTGCCCCCGGGGGACATCGACGAACCCGTGATCGCCGGTGACCACAATGCGGCAGCGGCCGTCGAGCTTTTCGGCCAGCCCCTCGAGCTGCCGGTCCGTCTCGTGGAGCGCCCCCCGGACATTCGGATGCTCGGCCCCGTAGTGATGAGCGGCGCTATCGATTCGATTTGTGTACAGGTAGGTGTAGGTGGGCCCGTTGGCATGCAACAGCCGCTCGGCTATGATGTTAATTGCATCCCCCAGGCTCGAGTACCCTCGCCGTTCTCGCCCCCCAGCGACGTAGGCCGAGTAGACGCTGTCTACCAACGCGTGGGGAAACAACGCGAGGGTGTCCCGAGGGATCCTGGCCAAAAGAGAGGGTACGGGCAGGGCCTGCGCCGGCGTCAGCCCAAGACCGGCAAGCGAGCGAGCGTCCGATCGCCTGGCGAACCGGAGAATGGTCGCCGCTTCTCCGATCTCGGGAAGATGCGTCCACCAACCGGTGACACCGTGCCTGTTGGGCCATTCCCCTGTGGCCACGGAGGTGAGAGCGACCGCTGTGGTGGAAGGGAACACCGTTCGAAGATCGGTGGTCTCGTGAGTCGCGACGAACGAGTCGGCCGGAGACTCTGTCAACAGATGTTTGCCCAGGCCGTCGACAATTACAAGGACCAGGTGATCGTGTACGCCGACCAGATCGGCCAGCGCCCGGGAGCCGGTAGTGTGCTGAAGCTCGGGGACACCGGCCAGGACAGCCAGGCCACGTCCAAGATCGACAATGCTGAGCCCGTCCCCCGACGGTCTCAGCAGGGACCCCTCGGCAAACGCGCTGACCAGCTCATCCAGGTCGCCGATCGGAGCTTCAGATGACATGAAACTGGAACCTACGCTGATTCTCTGGGACTCCCCCGTCATCGGTTGGCCGCATGATCGCGCACTCCGGCCGGTGCGGGTTATCCGCCACGTCCCCTGCGAAGGCTATGTCGAAGCTGGATGACGGCCTGAGCCTCGACGCCGTTCGAGCCCAGCTCGGGAGTGCGTATGATCGTTTCGACTCGTTGGAACGGTCCAGACACTTCGACCTGCTTCGGTCTGTCTACCTGCCTGAGGACCTTGCATTCGACGTCGAGAACACGGGCAGCGGACACTGGACCGTGACCGTGTGCGCAGACAATGTCCTTGGCGCGCTGTCAATCATAGCAGGCATATTCGCCGCCCATCGCATTGAGATCGTAAGCGCGGACGCTTTCACACTCCGTTTCACCGAGTCTCAGACAGCCCGTCGGCCGGTCTCCAGAGTGGGAGGTAGGCCTAGAGGTCCACTTCGTGCAAGCCGGAAGCGATCGTTGATTCTAGACATATTTGAGGTGAGAGTGTCAGATGATCTGATCACTGACGGTTTCTGGGACCGCTTTAGGGACGGTCTCGCCGGCGCATTCACGACTCTCGCAGAGGAAGGCCGGGACCGAGGGAGGGAGGAGGTCATCGACCGCGTCAGCCGAACTATCAGCCGGGCCGACGGAGGCGAGGTCCAGCTCTACCCGATAGCTATCGAGCTGTCCAACGACGATTCGCATGAACAGACCCGGCTGCATATTCACGGTACGGACACGCCGGGGTTCCTGTTTGCGTTCTCAAACGCCCTGGCGATGCTTCACGCCAACATCGAACGTGCCGAAGTTCGCACCGATGGCGGCGAGGTCCACGACACCTTCTGGCTCACGGACCTGCAGGGCGACAAGATCACTTCGGAGAGCCGGCTCCATGAGCTGCAGGTGGCCGCTGCGCTGATCAAGCACTTCACTTATCTTTTGCCTCGCTCGCCCAACCCGGCCCAGGCGCTTCGACAGTTCCACGAGCTGACCCGGCAGATGCTGTCGCGCCAGGACTGGACCGAGGAGGTCCGAGACCTTGAGTCTCCGGCCGTCCTGGAGACTCTGGCGGAGCTAATGGGGGTAAGCCGGTTCCTTTGGGAAGATTTTCTAAGGATGCAGCACGAGAACCTGTTCCCCGTGGTCATGGATATTCCGGCGCTGGACGAACAGAGGTCCGGCGAAATGCTTCGAGGGGCGTGCTGCGCAGAGATCGAGAGGGCGCCGGCACACGGCGACTCGGTGGCCGCATTGAACAGGTTCAAAGATCGCGAGATGTTTCGTATAGATCTCCGCCACATCACCCATCGCATCGATTTCCGTCGTTTTTCAGAAGAGCTGTCGGAGCTGTCGGAGGTAGTGGTGCAGCAGGCCGCTCAGCTGGCGGAAGCGAAGGTAACAGACCGGTTCGGCGCGCCGGCTCTCGCCAGCGGCAGGCCCTGTCGCTGGACCGTATGTGCTCTGGGCAAGTTCGGCGGGCGGGAGCTTGGGTTCGGCTCGGATATCGAGATGATCTTCGTCTACGAGGCGGAGGGAGCCACCGGCGGCCCAGATGTGATCGAGAACTCTCGTTTCTTCCGAGAATTCGTTGTCGAATTCACACGGACCATCTCCACGCGCAGCGAGAGTATCTTCGAGATCGATCTGCGTCTGCGTCCGTACGGAAACGCGGGTCCCCTGGCTACCAGTCTGGGGGCGTTCGAGAGGTACTACTCTGCCACCGGCGACGCCAGACAGTTCGAGCGGATGGCCATGGTCAAACTGCGGCACGTGGCCGGGAACTCGGACCTGGGGGCCGAGATAGTGCGTCTTCGAGACGAGTTCACCTACTCGCCTGAACCTGCTGACCTAGAGAACGTGACGCATCTGCGGCGCCGTCAATCGGCGGAGCTGGTGCCGACGGGAGCCGTCAACGCGAAGTACAGCAAGGGGGGCCTGGTCGATCTGGAGTACTTCGTGCAGATACAGCAGATCGAGGCCGGGCATTCGGACCCGTCGGTGCGGGCCACCAATACGTTGGATGCTATCGACAGCCTGGACCGCGGCGGCCACGTCCCGTCCGACCACGCCCGTGACGTGGCTGAGAGCTACGGATTCATCAGGCGGTTCATCGATGCCCTGAGAGTTGTACGCGGCAACGCCAGGGACCTCACGATCCCAAGCCCGGACTCCCGCGAGTTCACGTACCTGGCCCAGCGACTGCGGTTCCGGTCCAGCCAGGAGCTCGAGGATGCCATCAGGGTTCACATGGGATTCGCGGGGTCCCTGTTTGACGGTGGGCGCTCCGCATAGGCCCCGTCCGCGTGATGGAATCGTGTCGGGCCGGCGCCCAACCACGGCCGGATTCCGGTAGCTCTATCGCTAAGTGGAGACGTCAGCGCGTTCGCGGTTCCTCACACAATCCTCACGCCCACTCAACTTTCCCTCACGTTTTCTTCACGGATGTTGTGAAAACATTCACCGAACGTTTCGTGGACATTATTCGTGGAGGAGAGGCAGGGCATGAAGGGTAAATCTCTCAGCAGACGCCAGTTTCTGAAGGGCTCCGCGGGTGTGGTTGCAGGCGCGGTAACCTGGGGTGCGTTGGACCCATCGCTCGATGAGACCGCTCTGGCGTCATTTCCGACGTTGGTCCCTATCCAGAAGCTGGGCAACCCCCTTGAGAGCTATCCCAACAGGGACTGGGAAAACGTGTACGAGGACCAGTACTCGTATGACAGCTCTTTTACGTGGGTCTGCTCTCCCAACGACACACACGCCTGCCGCCTGCGGGCCTTCGTGAAGAACGGCGTCGTCCTTCGCTCCGAGCAGAACTACGACTCGGGCAATGTATCAGACCTGTACGGCAACCAGGCGACCCGTGCCTGGAACCCCCGGGGCTGCGGCAAGGGCTATACCATGCATCGCCGGGTCTACGGCCCTTACCGGCTGAAGTATCCCATCGTACGCAAGGGATGGAGGGACTGGGCCGACGCCGGCTTTCCGTCGCTGTCTGACAGTCCCGGTCTCAGAGACACCTATAAATTCAACTCTCGCGGCACCGACACCTTCGTTCGGATGTCCTGGGATGACGCTTTCGACTACATGGCCAGGGCGGTCAAGAACACCTCGGAGACCTACAGCGGCCCCACGGGACGCTCCAGGCTCGAGGCGGACGGCTACCAGCCGGAGATGATCGACCAGATCCGTGGAGCCGGCACGAGGACTATGAAGTTCCGGGGCGGGATGGGCCTCCTTGGCGTCATCGGCAAGTACGGTATGTACCGCTTCTCCAACATGCTCTCTCTGCTCGATGCAGAGGTCAGAGGCGTTCCTCCTGAAGAGTCTCTTGGCGGCCGCAACTGGTCCAACTACACCTGGCACGGCGATCAGGCCCCCGGCCATCCCTTCGTCCACGGGCTGCAGACGTCCGACTGTGACATGAACGACCTGCGCAACACCAAGCTCCACATCCAGGTCGGAAAGAACCTCGTTGAGAACAAGATGCCCGAGAACCACTTTTTCAACGAGACGATGGAACGCGGGGCCAAGATCGTCGTGATATCGCCCGAGTACAGCCCGCCGGCGACCAAAGCCGACTACTGGCTCTCGGTCAGGCCGGGCCTCTCGGACACGGGCATCTTCCTCGCTGTTTCCAAGATCATCATGGACCAGGGCTGGCACGACGAGACCTTTGTGAAGCAGTTCACCGACCTGCCTCTCCTAGTCCGCACCGACACCCTCAAGCGTCTAGACGCCCGGGACGTGTTCCCGGATCACCGGCTGGGGCTCGACTCCAACGGGCCCAGTTTCACCGTTCAGGGCATGAAGACCGAGCAGTACGAGAAGCTCGGAGACTACGTGGTCATGGACGGGGTGACCGGCGAGGTGAAGGCGATTACCCGTGACGACGTCGGCGACCGCCTGGCCGACACCGGGATCGATCCCGAGCTGGAATGGAAGGGTACCGTCGAGCTCAAGGACGGGACGACCGTCGAGGCGATGACGCTCTGGGAGATGTACAAGATACATCTCGCCGACTACGACGCCCAGACGGCGTCCGAGATCTCCGGCGCCCCGGTGGAGCTGATAGAGCGACTGGCCAGAGATATCGCGACGATCAAACCCGTCGCGATCCATGTGGGCGAGGGCATCAACCACTGGTTCCACGCCACGCTGCACAACCGCGCGACGTACCTGCCCCTGATGCTGACGGGAAACATCGGCAGGGCGGGGGCGGGCTCCCACACCTGGGCCGGCAACTACAAGGCCGCCCTGTTCCAGGCGGCGCCATGGGCCGGGCCGGGGTTCAAGGGCTGGATCGCCGAAGACCCACGCAATCCCAACCTGGACCCCGCGGCGTCGGGGAAGGACGTCAAGGTCCGAGGACACGCCAAAGATGAAGAGCCCGCGTACTGGGACCACGGCGACCAGGCGCTGATCGTCGAGACGCCGACCCACGGCCGGAAGAACTTCACAGGCCAGAGTCACATGCCCACGCCGACCAAGTTTCTCTGGTTCAACAACGTCAACATCATCAACAACGCCAAGTGGGCATACGGCCTGATCAAGCACGTCAACCCCAAGATTGACACTATCGTTAATCAGGACATCGAGATGACGGCCACGGCGGAGTACTCGGACATCAGCCTGCCCGCCAACTCGTGGATGGAGTTCGAGACCCCGGAGGTAACGGCGTCTTGCTCCAACCCCTTTCTCCAGATCTGGGGGGGTACCGGCATAAAGCCGCTCTACGACACGAAGGACGACGTAGCGATCATCGCGGGGGTGGCGGAGCGGCTGGGACAGGTCATGGGCGACCAGCGCTACGCCGACTACTGGAAGTTCGCCCTGGAGGGCAGGCCCGAGGTCTACATACAGCGACTGATGGACGGCTCAACCACGACCTCGGGATACAGCTATGAAGACATCATGGCGGGCAAGTACGGCGAGCCCGGCGCCGCGCTGATGCTCTTCCGGACCTACCCACGGATCCCCTTCTGGGAGCAGATCGAGGAGAGTATCCCCTTCTATACGGATACAGGCCGGCTGAACGCCTACTGCGACATACCCGAGGCCATCGAGTACGGGGAGAACTTCATCGTCCACAGGGAGGGGCCGGAGGCGACCCCCTACATGCCAAACGTCATCGTCTCGTCGAATCCCTACATCCGCCCCGAAAACTACGGCATCACCCCGGCAGCGCTTCAGGGCGAGGTGCTGGACGCCGACGTCCGCACCATCGCCAACAACAAGATGCCGTGGTCCGAGGTGAAGAGCACGCAGAACCCGCTGTGGCAGCAAGGGTTCCGGTTCTATATGCTAACACCCAAGACCAGGCACAGGGTCCACTCGCAGTGGAGCACTGAGGGGTTCCATATGATAATGGACTCCAACTTCGGGGACCCCTATCGCAAAGACAAGCGGATTCCCGGGCTCGGCGACCATCAGATCCACATACACCCGGCGGCGGCTAGAGACATGGGCCTGGACGACGGGGACTACGTCTACGTCGACGCCAACCCCGCCGACCGTCCATATCTCGGCGCCAGCGAGGACGACCCGTTCTACAAGATCGCGCGGCTGATGTTGCGGGTCAAGTACAACCCCGCCTATCCCTACCAGGTGATCATGATGAAGCACTCGCCGTACATGGCCACGGAGAAGAGCGTTAAGGCGCACGAGACCAGGGCCGACGGTCGGGCCGTGTCCGCGGAGACCGGATACCAGGCCAACCTTCGCTACGGCTCGCATCAGAGCCTGACCAGAGACTGGGCGATGCCGATGCACCAGACCGATACCCTGTTCCACAAGAAGAAGGTGGAGATGGCCTTTATGTTCGGCGGCGAGGCCGACAATCACGCCATCAACACCGTCCCCAAGGAGACCCTGGTGCGCATCACGAAGGCCGAGCCGGGAGGGCTGGATGGGAAAGGGGTATGGCTGCCGGCCCAGACCGGCAGGACGCCGGACAACGAGGACGACATCATGGAGCAGTACATCAGGGGAGATCTGGTAAAGGGCGTGTAGGGAAGGGAAGACACTACCGGTCAGAGAGGACCAGATGGCGAAAGAGTTCGAACCGGACGACCCTATGGAACTGAAAGGGGTGACCCTACCCGATGGGGATCCGGACGTGATGCTCGACAACATCGTTCAGGAGTATCTGTTCATGGGGTGGTCGTCCAAGCAGATATATCATCTCTTCTGGTCTCCCTACTACGGGGCCACCCACCAGATCTACAAGCTCAAGGGGGCCGACCACGTTATGGGAAGGATCCGGCATCTGGCCGGTCAGTGGCAGCAAGGATGGATCAACGGAGGTAAGGCAGATGCCTGAGGTCTACAACTGGCAACTTGGCCGGGATATGTCCTATCCGTACGAGGGGGCCTTCCCGGAACGCCAATGGGCCTTTGTCTTC
>CAZGRI010000009.1:25406-25948 GCA_964528205.1 uncultured Dehalococcoidia bacterium
GCCAGACGTGCAGCTTCGCATGCAAGAGTACCTGGACGTTCTCCAAGGGCCAGGAGTACATGTGGTGGAATAACGTCGAGACCAAGCCCTATGGGGGCTATCCCCAGCACTGGGACGTCGAGATACTGTCTCGGCTGGACGAGGCCCACAAGCAGGCGGGAATGGAGTCGTCGTGGGACCCGTCCTCGCGGGACGGCACAGAGCGACCCTACGGTACCTACGATGGGATGACGATTTTCGAGGGCGCCGAGCTGGAGAGGCCCCAGCAAGAGGTCGCACTCGGGTACGAGCCTACCGACGATCAGTGGGCCGCGCCCAACATCTACGAGGACACTGCGGTCGGCGCCAGTAGCAAACCGGGCGATACCTCAATGGAGTCCAACACCGACCTCGATCAGAAGACCTGGTTTTTCTACCTGCAGCGGCTCTGCAACCACTGCAGCTATCCGGCTTGCCTCGCCGCGTGTCCACGGCAGGCCATCTATAAACGGCCCGAGGACGGCATCGTTCTAGTAGACCAGGAGAGGTGCCGTGGCTACCGC
>CAZGRI010000009.1:25958-33531 GCA_964528205.1 uncultured Dehalococcoidia bacterium
ATGCGTAGCGGCCTGCCCGTACAAGAAGACCATGTACCGCCCCACCACCAGGGTTACCGAGAAGTGCGTCGGCTGCTATCCCAGAATCGAAGGCAAGGACCCGATGTTCCCAGGCCAGCCCTTGGAAACCAGGTGCATGGCCTCCTGTCCGGGGAAGATACGCATACAGGGTCTCGTGAAGATGGACGAGGACGGTAGCTGGGCAGAGGACCGTTTCAACCCGATCTACTATCTGGTCAAGGTCGCCAAAGTCGCGCTGCCCCTCTATCCTCAGCTCGGAACGGAGCCCAACGGCTACTACATCCCGCCGCGATGGGCGCCTAAGCCGTACCTGAGGCAGATGTTCGGTCCGGGAGTCGATGAGGCCATCGAAAGGTACATGGCCCCTGACCGCGAGCTCCTGGCCGTGCAGCAGCTTTTCAGGGCGACCCAGCAGATCATCTTCAGCTACGAGATCGTCGAGGGGCCGAAAGTCTTCGAGACCACCATCAACGGTCGCAATTGGGAGATGTACAACGACACTGTTATCGGCTTCGGCAAAGACGGCCAGGAGGTGTGCAGGGTGGATGTCGAGGAAGAGCAGCACGTCAGGCCGGACAAGCACCAGAACTCGATCTAAGGGGGCACCGTATGGTTGAGGCACAGGCTGGGGTCCTGGACCGAAGCGGCATGTACCAGGTGCTGTCGCTGGCGTTTCTCTATCCCGACGATGCGACCCTGGCGCGACTTCGAGACGCTACCGGACGGCTGCTGCAAAATGCCGCCACCTCTAACGGGTTGGAGCGAGGAACAGTAGGTACCCTGGGGGGCATCGTCGAGTCCATTGACCGAGAACGGGCGGAAAATGAGTACGTTGACGTCTTCGGCCACACCATTTCCGCCGACTGCCCGCCCTATGAGGCTGAGTACGGGCAGGCGCATGTGTTTCAGAAGTCGCAGACCCTTGCCGAGCTAAACGCGTTCTACGATGCCTTTGGTGTCGCTCCGAACCCGGCGCTGAAGGAGAGGGCCGACCACATCAGCGTCGAGATGGAGTTCATGCACTTCCTCACGCTCAAAGAAGGCTACGCCCGCGCAAACGGGCATGGCGCCGACAAGGTCGACCTATGTCGTAGGGCTCAGGAGTCGTTTCTGGCGAACCACCTGGCCAATTGGATCGGCGCGTTCACCAACGGACTGGCGGCCAGGTCCAACGGCTCGGGACTCTATTCGGAACTGGCCCGGTTGCTGGAGGAATTCATGGGCAGCGAGTTCCGAGAGTTCGAGCTGGACCCAACCCCGCTGGCACCGGCGCCCGCTGGCCTGCGCGAGAACGAATCGGACGACCTGTCGTGCGAAGTCCTTCCACAGGAGGCGGGCAAGATTTGAGTACGCAGAGATTCACCACCAGCAGACGCACTATATTGGCGGGGGCCCTGGTCGGGACGATCGGATGGATAGGCCGTCCTCTATTCAGACGGCTCGAAGCGAGACGGCGGGTTGCCGGCATCACGGCGGCGCCGGTGGACCGAGCTCCAACGGACCCGGACGATATCCTCTGGTTCCGGCCCCCGGCTGCCGCCATAGAACTTCAGCCGCAGACCCTGGTGCTGCCGCGATTGAAGGAGGCAGGCGCCCAGAACATCGAAGTCCGTATGCTATACGACGCCGACCGATTGTCGGTGCTGCTAGAATGGCGGGACGCCCACAGGGACGAGGACCTGGGAACCGTGATGCAGTACCGGGACTCCGTCGCTATCCAGTTCCCAGACGACCCATCCAATGT
Organism: uncultured Dehalococcoidia bacterium; assembly: GCA_964528205.1. GTDB lineage: Bacteria > Chloroflexota > Dehalococcoidia > Lucifugimonadales > CAZGRI01 > CAZGRI01. The sequence continues at coordinate 27,724 of CAZGRI010000009.1, forward strand.
TCCCAACTTCACCATGGGAGACGAGGGAAACGGGGTAACCATCTACCACTGGAAGAGTGACTGGCAGTTCGCCCGTCTCGTAGACGTCGACGAGGCGTACGAGAACATGTACGGAGACTGGTACCCCTACTCCGGAGTAGAAGCGGGAGAAATGCCTGAGGCGACTGACTACCTGGAGAGGGGCCGGAAGGAGTATCTGACGGCCGCCGCGGCAGGGAATGCCCTGGCAGACCCGCTGATCCAGGAAAAGACAGGCCCCGTCCAGAAGATGAAGGCGGAGGGCTACGGGACCATCGAGCCGGCCGACGAGCAGGACGCTATGGGAATCGGGGTGTGGAGCGAGGGTGCGTGGAGGATCGTCATCTCAGTGCCACGAAGACAGGCTAAATTCAGCTTTGAAGAAGGGGCCATCGTTCCCATGGCTTTTGCGGTCTGGGATGGTTCCCGCAATGAGCGCAACGGTCAGAAGGCCTTCGCCGAATGGCAGGACATGGAGCTCGCTTCGCAGATACCAGCGGCCACGCCCAGCGCCCCCGTCAGCCGCACCGACGAGGGGGGAGGCAACATTCTGTGGCCGACGCTCGGCGGAGTTGGAGGCGCGGTGGCAGCGGTGGTTGCGGGTCTGATCGGGCTCCGCATGCGGCGATCGACATCACGGAACGACGACGGCAACCAATCTTGAGGAGGTGACCGGAATGCCTTTCAGAATCGGGGGACCGGAGCTAATAATCGTGCTCGTCATCGTCATGATGATCTTCGGAGTCGGCAAACTACCACACGTGAGCAGCACCATCGGCAGCGCATTAAGAGAGTTCCGCTCCGCCGTCTCCGGGAATGAGCCGGAAGGCACCCCGGATGAGAAGGACCAGGGAGACGTGACTTGATGCCGTCTCTCGAAGAGGCGCTCGAGAGGTCTGCAGCGCTTCACGGCCATCTCTGTCCCGGCCAGGTCCTGGGTGTGAGGCTGGCCCTGGTCGGCTGTCACGCTCTGGGCATCGACGATCCGACGGAATCTAGAGCGCTTCTCGTCTACGTCGAGATTGACAGGTGTGCGGCCGATGCTATCCAGGCCGTCACCGGATGTAAGCTGGGCAAGCGCACGTTGAAGTTCCTGGACTACGGGAAGGTCGCGGCGACGTTCGTTAACATCGATACGAACAGCGCCTTCAGGGTGGTGGCCAGAGAGGACTCCCGTGAAGCCGCATGGAGGTACGCGCCGCCGGGACTCGACAAGAAAGCCGCGCAGCTGAATGCGTACCAGGTGATGCCCGACGAGGAGCTGTTCACGGTAACCCGGGTCGATCTCAGCGTCCCGCCCACCGATCTGCCCGGCCACCCTTTGCGAAGAGTGACCTGTGAAGGATGTGGGGAGGGCGTCAATGACAGCCGTGAGGTCCGGCTCCTGGACATGACACTCTGCCAGGCGTGTGCCTACGGAGCGTATTACAGCAGATCGGGGCCGTCCCGCCAGTCTGTTCGCCCATGACCGCGCCTCCCATCGTCGCGGTGGTGGGGAACTCTGACAGCGGCAAGACCACGGTGGCAGGCGCCATCATCGAAAAGCTGTCGGCACGGGGGTACCGCATCGCCGCCATCAAGCATTGTCCACACGGACACCAGGTGGACGTGCCCGAGAGCGATACCGGCCGGCTCTATGACGCTGGGGCCGTCGCGGTCGTCGCGAGCTCGCCCGATAAACGCACGAGAGTCGACCGGCTTACCGGCGAAGCAGGCCTGGCGTCGATGGCGGGCGAATTCACAGAGGACGTCGACCTGGTCGTCGCGGAGGGGTTCAAGACTGACGGGGTGCCGAAGGTGCTCGTGTTGGATGGCGCCCCGCTCTCCCTCCCGGTCGACAACGTAATCGCGGTCGTTGGGGACGGAGACGCTAGGTCAGACAGTCCCAGATATCACACGGGGCAGCTCAACGACCTGGTGGGACAGCTTCAGGACACATTCCTCTAATCCTCGAACAGATCGCCTCAGACGCCAGGGATCCGTTTACGATGCGCCTGACGTGCTTCTTTTTTCCGCCGACACCAGACTAGGAGCGTAGACGACGGGGGAACCTTGCACTGGAGGGCTCCTCACCGCCGGGACCGCTTCCCACACCACTAAGCCGAGTCTTTCCGAGGAACCTGATGCGTCCTCCATAAACGGTGGAGGGGTATTAAACGTCATTGCCGGGCGAAGAGGGCAGCTTCGAGACCTGCCCCTGCGGGCAGCACGCCGCCCGTCAGGACTGGCGTCGTAGCTACGGCGCGGCCTCGTCGAAGATGCGCACGAAGTCCTCGAACGGCACCGTGTTGTCGATGTTCTGGCAGTCCAGGGCGTAGGGCGATGTCCCGCGGTCCGTGAACGTCCACCGCGCGGGATAGCTGAAGTGCCACAGCCTGAGCGAGCGGTAGTGACTGGCCAGCAGGTAGTCGGTCCGTTCGCTGCGCGAGCCGCTGGGGTATGCGAAATGGTCAGGCACGAACCCGAGATTGGCTCGATACGCCTCGTTGGACCGCTGGATCTCCGCCAGCACGCCCTCGTCTCCCTGCTCTGCGAGGACCTCCGCGAGCCTGGGATGGGTGGCCGTGTGGGCGCCGATCTCCCAGCCCTCCCGTAGCAGCTCCTCGGCCTGCCTCCACGTGATGCAGGGCTTCTGGACTGGGCCCTCGGTCGACGTTTGAATGGCCGCGGCGCGCCCGCGGGCTGCCGCCTCGGTGCCCTCGCTGATGACGTAGCACGTCGCGGTCATGCCCAGGTCCCGTAGGACCGGCATAGAGACCGTCCGCGTGTCGAGCCAGCCGTTGTCGAAGTGCAAGACGACGGCTTTCCCGGGGATCGTCGCCCGGCCGTCGAGCCAGTCCACGACCCGCCCTGTGGACACCACCGTCCAGCCCCTGTCCGCGACGTACGAGACCTGGCGCTGGAACGCCGACTCGCCGATCGTGCCCGTCGCCCCTTCTCCGGTTGGCCTGGCCAGCCCGGGGTCGCCGTCGGGGTACACATGGTGGTAGACCAGGATAGGGACGCGCTGGCTCATGACTCACCTCTCAGCTGATGACCTCGATCTCCCCTTACCATCCGAGGCCTCGGTTCGATCGTTCGGTGCACCGGACACCGGCCGACGATGTAGAGTATGCGGTCTAATACCGTTCTGGTTCTTGCGGCGCCCCCGGCCATTACCCCTTGAAGGGACAGGTGTCTCTTTCTGTCATCTTCGCTTCGGCCAACTCAGATGTTTGCCGACCAGAAGTCAGGACAGCCGAACGATATCGTCCCTGGCGAACACCTGCCCAACGTCAAGGGCAAAGGGGAGCTTGGCGTAGAGGCCGGGGGGTACACCGATGTCGCCCAGGTAAAGGTCCCCCACGGAGTCTCTCGCTGAAGGAGCGCGCAGCCCCTTCTTCGGTAGGGCCAGCGTAAGAGTAGCCGTCGCCCGGATAGCGGGTTCGTGGACGACTCCGGTCGTGGCGTCTATTCCGCTCGGGACGTCCAGCGCCAGAACGGGCGCAGGGTGGTTATTGGCAGCCCTGATGAGAGCGGCGGAGGCGCCCCCGGGGGAACCGCTTAGACTGTACCCGATAAGGGCATCCGCTATCATGTCGGCCGGCGGAAGCTTGGCCTCGTTGTCCGCGACCTCCAGAGGCACGCCAATACGTTCAAGGATGGCGAGCTGATGACGAGGGACCCCGGAGAACCGGGCAGCCGGCGCGGTGGTGTACACCTGCACGTGAGCGCCCCAGGAGTGGAGCCGGCGAGCACAGACCAGGCCACCGCCGCCATTGCCGCCCGTTCCCGCCACCACCAGTACGCGGCGGCCGCTGGGGTCGCCGTTCAGAAAAAGACGGCGCGCCAGGTGCGCGAGCCCGCGACCGGCGTTCTCCATCATCTGGACCAGCAGAATGCCGTACTCCTCGACCATCAGCCGGTCCACCTCCAACATCTGATCGGAGGTCACCGACGGCACGTCTAAACCTCGACTTTCGACCGGCACAACGTGGTCCTAATCGCCTGTCTACTCCAGCCCGGCAGCATGACCAGCTTGTTGTAGCCGTGCCCTGCTGATGTCAAGGGTTCTTCTCCTCAGGGCTCGCTCAGTGGGTTACCCGATTGTGCTCTTCGATGCGTTGTCTAAGCAGATCAGGCAACTCCTCCGGTTCGTGGACGACCCAGGCGTGCTCCAGCACCTCGCTGGAGTGAACGCCGGCGATCGTAAACGGTGTGGCCACGGCTATCACGTTCATGCCCGCGGCAACAGCGGCCTGCACACCGGTGGACGAATCCTCGAGCGCCATGCATTCCTCTGGGGGAACGTCCAGCTTTTGCGCCGCGAGAAGGTAGATCTCGGGGTCGGGCTTAGCCCGCTCAACGTCCTCCCGCGTCAGAACGACGTCCAGGTCCTCCTCCAGGCCCAGCGCTTGCAGGACGTGAAGAGCCTCCTGCCGGTACGACATCGTCGCCAGGCCCGTGCGACAGTACGTCTCTCTCGCGACGCGCAGCAGACCGACGGTATGCGGCCACTGGTTGTCCCGAATGACCTGCGGGTCGGCGACGATATCATCGTAAATGGACTTGCGCATGTTCGTGAGGACCTGCCACGGCTCGGAGGCGTCATACTCAGGCATCAGAAGACGCAGGTCTTCCTCCAGGCCGAGCGTCTCGACTATATGTCGCGAGGCAACGTCCCGGGAGGAGCCGACGATCTCGCGATAGGCTTCGACAGCCCGTGCGTCGGGCTCGGGCAAACCTCGCAGCCGCTGCGCGGCGATTGCGTAGGACTGGGCTTTCAGCTTCTCGGACTGCACCAGCGTGCCGTCCAGGTCGAATACGATAGCCTTGATCATACTGGTGTCCTCTGCGGTTAGGCGAGCTCGGCGGTCAGCCGCTCGATAGCGGCCGGAACGTCCGAGTCCAGCTCGACTTGAGCGACGTGGCGCCCCGCCGTCCGAAGCGCGTCCAGGTCCCCCTGGGCTTGCGCCTCGGCCAGCACTCCGAAGGTGTAAGCCTCGCCCGGGATCGGGATGTCGTTTTGGTGGCCTCTCGTGAGCTGCAGGAACAGGCCGGTGTTGGGTCCTCCTTTGTGGAGCTGCCCGGTCGAGTGTAGGAAGCGAGGGCCGTAACCGAGCGTTGTGGCGATGTCGTAGCGCTCCGAGACTCTTTGGCGGAGCGCCCGCAACGCGCGGTCGGTTTCGACGGTCGGCTGCACGTAGGCCATGATAGCCATGTAGTCGCCTGGCCTCGCCTTGGATGCGAGCTCTTGCCATGACGATGTAGCGCCAGCCGGAGGAAGGGCGCCGGACCGCTGGTACTCGTCCATGAGGCTCACGGCCACGTCCTTGGCCGCCTGCACGTTTGGCTGGTCGAAAGGATTGATCCCGAAAATGGACCCTGCCACAGCCGTGGCGAACTCCCAGCGATAGAACTCGGCGCCCAGGTCGTACCTGTCTCGTAGGTCAAGTCGAACCACGGGATGGCGCGAGGACGTCAGTCGCTCGACAGCAGCATCGGTCTCGGCGTTGTCGTCATCCTCGAGTCGAAGGTACACGAAGGTCCGGTCGTTACCATAGGTGTCCGGAGGGAGCAACGGCTCGCCGGCCACGGGCACGATACCCTTGCCCTCCTTGCCGGTACTCTCGGCGATGAGCTGCTCAACCCAGAGCCCGAAGCTGCCTATGGAGGGCGAGGCTACCAGGGTCAGCTTGTCGCGCCCCCCGAGGGCCAGTGTGGCGATCGCGCCTCCGAGCCACGCCCCCGGGCTATCGTGGGCCATCACGGATGAGGCACATCCCTCCCGCATGCGGTCGGCCCGATCGA
>CAZGRI010000010.1:0-8414 GCA_964528205.1 uncultured Dehalococcoidia bacterium
CAGCACGTCGTATGTATTCAAGGCGTCCGGTATGATCACCTCGATGAACGAGGACTTGTCCTTTTCGATCTGCCCGGTCAAGGCCGCTATGATGCCGGCGCACGACTTGCCGGTGCCGTCTATGACGGTCCAGCCGTCGCCGGTCTCGTGAGTCCCGTTCTCGCCGCTTTCGTCCTGCACACGGGTACTGGCGAACACATCTATCTCACCCGACTGCCTGGCTTCGAGCTGGCTCTTGAACTCGGCTACGGCCTCCCAGTAGACACCCGACGAACGGTCGCCCTTTCGACAGACGGCGCCTCGCACCCCGACGATGTCGGGGTTGATCCGCGCCAGCTCGTCCAGGTCTTCGATCCGGAGGTGGCCGGAAAGCGCCGTACTCAACCCCGACTCCTTCCCCTCGAAGACCATCTCCCTGAGCTCCTCCTCCGACAGGAAGTCGAAGAGGTTGCGTCCGTCCTTCGTAAGCGTGTCGATCAGGAACCCATCGCACCGGCCATCGCGTGCGAGAGATACCATGCGGCGGGAGTCCAGCCCGTCGTACAGCAAGAGGTTGTCGGCGAAAAGGGAACCTATGAGCTTGGTCTCGGTCCCTTCGAGAGCCAATCTGCACGCCTGCAGTATCTCGACCGCAAGGTCGTACTCGGTCTTCATGAAACCGACCTTGACGGAGGTGGCGTCCAGGACCCCCGCCGTGTATGCGGCCATGGCGACGGTACCCACCTGGTTCGGCACCACACCCAGCGTTACGCTGGCATGCCGGTCCATCGGGACGGCTTCCCGGATCTCTTTGACGATCCCCGGGTGGGCCGACCCGACCAACGCCTCCTGGAGGTTCTTTACGTCGACTATGTCCGCCCCGCCCTGCAGGGCCTGCATCGCCTCTTGGAGGTTCTGGACGCTGACCATCAGTATCATGTGGCTTCCCCCGCCGCGATTGGACTTGCCGCGACCGCCTCGATGTCCGCTCTGAGCTGGCTCTTCTCCTCTTCGGTGAGGTCCGCCAGCGGCGGTCTGACGTGACCGCCGGCCATGCCCATCAGCTCGCCCCAGTACTTGCACATCTGCGCCGGTAGCGCTCCGTTTTGCTTCTTGACCGTCCCGGCCCACCATTTATCCGAGACCTGCTTTATGGGCCTGATGTGCGCGTCGTAGAACTCATCGTCCAGATCGCCTCGCATCGCCTTGTCAATGAACTGGACGTAGTGATTGCGCTCCGGCGTGTCGAACCGCCAGTCGGAGGTGTTGGCGAACATCACCTGCTGCTCAAATCCCATCTCACGACCTTTGAACAGTATCCACTCATCGGGCGTGGAGATTATGGCGCTGCGCCCCAGCTTGAGGTGCGTCTCGATGGAGAGATCCTGGTTGAAGCTGGCTTCCTTAACGCCGACCACGTTGGGTATGTCGCAAACCCTCTGCAGCCCGGAGGCGCTCATCACTATGCCGAACTGAGGCGAGTTGTAGAACATGATCGCCAGTTCGGTCTCGTCGGCCAGCAGCCTGACGAACTCGACAACCTGGTCCTCGGTCCTGGTCACGAAGTAGGGCGCGGCAACGATGAGGAGATCGAAGCCGCTGGACTCAGCGTGGCCGGCCAGCGCCAGCATCTCTCTCGCGGACGTGTGGGTCACGTGAGCGCCGATGGGCCAGTCGCCCGCAGCCTCGTCGCTGACCACGTCGTACACGCGAGTGCGTTCCTCGCGGGTCAGGCTCCAGAACTCTCCCATCCCCCACGTGCATCCACCCCCATGAGTGCCCAGCGAGCGGACGTGCCGGATGTTCCGCCGCAGTCCTTCTTCGTCGAGCTCATCGTCGGGCGTGAACGGGGTCATGAGGGTCGTCCACTGGCCGCGTAGGTTCTCACGCGCCCAATCCATGGTCTCGCTTTTCGTGTACTCAGCCACGATCATGCCTCATGTCCGCCCTCCCGTTACTGGTCCTCCCAGAGCTTGAACAGGGCCTCAGCCGAATCAAGTTGCGACTGGTCGGCCCTCTCCTTCAGGAACGATGTTGGATCATAGAGCAGCTTCTTCACGATCGAACGGGTCATGGCCTCGACGATCTCGATCTGATCCGGCGGCAGGTCCTTCATCTTGTCCAGCGCCCGGTCAAGCTCCCGCCGTCTGATCTCTTCCGCCTGCTGCCACATCGACCTGACGATGGGAGCCGCGTCCAGTGAAGCCCACCATGCGGTGAACCGATCGAGCTCATCGTCGACTATCCGCTCGGCGGCGGTGGCCGCCCGTTTGCGCTGCTCCAGGTTCTGCTCGGCTATCGAGGACAAGTCGTCGATGTTGTAGAGATGGACGCCGTCGATAGTCGACACGCTTGGCTCGATGTCTCTTGGGACGGCGAGATCAAACAGGAACAGCGGCCGGGCGGGCGGACGATCGTCGACTGCGGGCCGCACAAGGCTTTCGGTGACCACGTACTCCGGCGCGTCGGTCGCAGCCAGGACGATGTCCGAGTCGCCCAACGCCATCTCAAGCTCGGGGAAGCCGATGGCTTCGCCTCCCAGGTCGTGAGCCATCTTCTCAGCTCGGGACCTGGTGCGGTTGGCGATGACCAGTTCACCGACACCGACCGTCATGAGGGCCCCGGCGACGAGCCTGCCCGCATCGCCCGCTCCGATCAGCAAGACCCTGCGACCGACGAGACGTCCGACGACCCGCTCCGCGAGCTGCACCCCGGCGTAGCTGATCGACAGAGCGTTGCGCCCGATGTCGGTCTCCGTCCTGACCTTTCGGCCCGTCCGGATGGCGGAGTGGAACAGGCCCGACAGCGAGACCCGAACGCTCTGGGCATCGGAGGCTGCGACCAGGGCTTCCCTTACCTGGCCCAGAATCTGGGACTCGCCTACTATCATAGAGTCGAGGCCTGCGGCCACGCGGAATAGGTGGCGCGCCGCTTCGGGGCCCTCGTGCCGGTACACGTACGGAGAGATCGCCTCAGGCCCGAGCCCATGGTACTCCGAGACGAAGCGCAGCACCCCATCGGAGGTGCCAGCGGGGTCGGCCGAAGCGCAGTACACCTCGGTCCTGTTGCAGGTGGAGAGTATGACGCCCTCCCCTACTCGCTCGGCCAGGGACGTCAGGGCGCTTTCCAGGCCCTCTTTGGGGAAGGTGACCCGTTCCCGCACCGCCAGGGGCGCGGTGCTGTGGTTAAGCCCTACGACCAGGATCTCGGACGCCAACGGGGGGACACCTAGGCCTTGAACGCAGTCTTGTACTGAGTGCGCAGGCACCGAGTGCAGATGTCGACCCTGCGCAGCTGTCCGTTCATGGGAACGGTCGCCTTCTGAACGTTCGCATGCCACCGCCGGCGGGTATGCCGCTTGGAGTGGCTGACATTGTTGCCGGACTGGCCGGCCTTGTTACAGACTTCGCATCGAGCCATGATCCGCCTTTGACTGGGGTTAGGCGATTCGATAGAATCGGTGAGCCAGGTGACACTCCACTCAGGCGACAACCGCCTGCCCACCGCGAGCCGTCCACGGCTACAGGCTCACCGGTGTGGGAATTACCCGACTACGTGAATTCTTTAACAAAGGTTATCACAGTAGGCTGATTTGGGCAATGACTATCCACCCGCGCCCGGACACAGGAAAAGACGATGGGAAGCTCGACGGTCGCGACCTTACGGCGATGTTCTCCGCCGCCACGCGCCTGTTCGAGGGTAACGTCGATCGAATAAACGCTCTCAACGTCTTTCCGGTGCCCGATGGGGACACCGGCACAAATATGTTCCTTACACTGCGGGAGGTGGCCGCTCGGGCAGAAGGGCTCCAGAGCAACTCCGCGACCGAGGTCGCCGGCGCGATGGCCAAGGGTGCCCTCATGGAGGCCAGAGGTAACAGCGGTGTCATCCTGTGCCAGTTCTTCAAGGGCGTCGCCCTGGGTCTGGATGGGAAGGACTCCTTCGGAACGGTGGACCTCGCCCAGGCCCTCAGGGCCGCAAGCGACCAGGCCTACACCGCGGTGGGCAATCCCGTCGAGGGGACGCTGTTGACCGTAATCCGGAGAGTGGCCGACGCGGCCGAACGCAGCGCCCAGATCGGGGAGTCGATACCGGACATGTTCCACGAGCTATGCGACGCCGCCAGGGACGCGGTGGCTGCAACGCCGACGATGTTGCCCGTACTCCGTGAGGCCGGTGTCGTGGACGCCGGCGGCCAGGGTCTCGCGGTCATTCTCGAAGGCGCACGGGCCTACGTCGGTGGGGCCCAACTTGAAGTCCGGGAGCTCGAGCCGCCCGAGCCCCAGGGCGTCGACTCCACCGGCCCGGGTGTCTCGCTGGAGTTTCTGGACGCAACCGAAGAGGACTTGTACGGATACTGCACTCAGCTACTGGTCGAAGGCGACCGGCTCGACCCCGATGCGGTACGAAACCACATGGCGGAGATGGCCAAATCGACGGTGGTGGTCGGCGACGACTCCATGGTCAAGGTGCACGTCCACGCCCACGATCCGGGTCCCGTGGTTAGTTACGCGGTCTCCCTCGGAACGCTCACCAAAGTCAGTATCGAATGCATGGACGACCAGCACCGCGAGTACTCGACCGCCCGAAGGGACGACGCCCGCGCACCGGCCGAAGCGCTGGGTGTTTCGGTGATCGCGGTCGGCTGGGGCGACGGCCTGGAGGCCGTCTTCCGCGATTTCGGGGCCGGTGGCATACTCCCCGGCGGCGACACGATGAACCCCAGCGTCCAACAGATCCTGGACGCCATCGAGTCGGCGCCGTCTCAGGCGGTCATCTTTTTACCGAACAACCGAAACATCGTGCCCGCGGCGCGTCAGGCGGCGGAGCTGGCCAAAAAGCCGGTGATAGTCGTTCCCAGCTTGACGGTCCCCCAGGGCATCTCCGCTATGCTCGCGTTCAACCCCGATCTGAACGACCGTGAAAACGCAGTCGCCATGGAGCGGGCGATCGCCTCGGTGCGCACGGGCGAGGTTTGCGATGCCGTCCGCGAGGTGGAGCTCAATGGAGTCCCCGTTCGCGAGGGCCAGGCCATTGGCCTGCTCGAACGGGAGCTGGTGGCTGCGGAGGAGACGCCCGGCGAGGCGCTCACCTCCTTGCTGAGGTCCGCCAACATCGAGGACGGCGAGCTGGTGACACTGTACTGGGGCGGTGACGTGGCCGAGGAGGACGCCGGCAAGGCCCGTGCCGCGTCACAGGACGAGTTCCCCGACATCGAGCTCGAGGTCGTCTACGGCGGGCAGCCCCACTACCATTACATCGTATCCATCGAATAGCGGGGAAGGGGGGCTGCCTCAGCATTCCTACCGGTTGGGGCTAGAGGCCTGACGTGCAACAGATCGAGAAAGGACCAGGGTGACAGAGTGGCCATCAAGATCGTGACCGACAGTAGCTCGGATATGCCCGCGGAGGTCGCTGGCAAATTGGGTATAACCGTCGTCCCGTTGAACGTCAGCTTCGGCACGGAGGAGTTCAAGGACGGGGTGGACCTGCCTGCGGACCGGTTCTACGAGCGGCTCAGCACCGAGCCGGAGTTTCCCAAGACGTCGCAACCGTCCGTTGGCGACTTCGCTCAGACCTATCAGCGTGTCTCGGAGGACGCCGACGGCATCGTTTCAGTACACGTATCCTCGAAGCTCAGCGGCACGTTCAACTCGGCGTCACAAGCCAGGACGGAGGCCGCCGTGGGCTGTCCCATCGAAGTGGTCGACACGTCTCAGGCCTCCATGGGCCTGGGCATGGTTGCGATGGCAGCGGCCAGGTCGGCTCGGGCGGGCGGGACACTGGAGGAGGTCGCGTCGGCCGCCAGGGACGCCGTCGGGCTATGCCAATGTGTCGCGTTGTTCGAGACGATCGAGTACCTCAGACGCGGAGGCCGGATAGGCCGCGCCGGCGCCCTGGCCGGCAAGCTCCTCCGCATAAGGCCCATGATCATAATCCGGGAGGGTGTTGTCCACGAGCTGGCCAAGGAGAGGACACGGGCCCGTGGAATCGCCAGGCTGCAGAGGACGGCCCGCGAGTTCGCGCCGCTGGAAGACCTGGCGGTGATGTACTCCACGACTCCTGACGACGCAGCCGACATCGCCGACAGCCTGCGGGACGTACTGCCCGACGGCAAGGAGCCGATCGTCGCACGGTTCGGCCCGGTCATAGGGACGTATACGGGCCCCGGAGCGCTGGGCCTGGGCCTGTTCCGGTCCAGACCAGACTAGGAGCTGAAAGCTCCCACGTCTTCGCCGTCAGAACTCGATTCTCGGCGACCTCCCCGCCCAACCCATCAGACCTCGTATCGGGTGGGGGCAGTTCACGCTCGACTCGTCCCTGGCACGCTGGAAATCGCGGCCCTGACCTGCTGTAATATTGGCGTGCGACGATGGCTGATGACTCCAAGCTTGAAGCCCTGCAAAAGATCCTGAGCCAGGAGAAGGCCGACGGCTTTCAGGACTCGACCGTAATGGGCGGCCTGGACCGGTTCCTTCAACGATGGGCGCGGGAGCTCGAGCCCGCCACGGGCGAACGGAGCTCCTACTCCATCCTCACCCCTCCGCAGCGAGAGGGCTGGGCCGACGAGGTGCTGGCCAGGCTCGCAAAAGGCGAGGGCGGCGCGACCCCGGCGAAGACGCCGCAACCTCGACCGAGGGCACAGCGTCGTTCGGCCTCTCGGCTCTCGCTAGAAGACGACGTTACGCGACTGCGGGGTGTATCCAAGCAGAACGTGGCGAAGCTCCGAAGACTCAGCGTACAGACGGTCGGAGACCTCGTCTACCTCTTTCCTCACAGGCACAACGATTTCGGGAACATCAAGAGCGTGTCGGAGCTGGAGCCCGGCGCCGATCAGACAGTCGTCGTTACCGTGTGGGAGGCATCGGCCGCCGGCACAGGACCGAGACGTAAGTCCACGCAGGCCGTTCTCGGAGACGAGACCGGCAACGTCCGCGCCATCTGGTTCAACAATCCCTATATGGCCCGCACGCTCCGGACCGGGGCCCAGGTGGTCATAAGCGGCAGGGTCAACGCGTTCCGGGGACAGCTCGTGTTCGAGTCGCCCGAGTACGAGTTGCTCGGCGGCCAGGACGAGCTGGTCCACACCGGACGCCTCGTCCCCGTCTATCCAACCACGCAGGGCCTTCCCCAAAGGACTCTGCGCCGCCTGGTCAAGCAGGCCCTGGACTCCTGTATATCCCAGGTGGCCGAGTTCCTGCCGGAGGGCCTCAGGCACAAGACAGGGCTGATAGGCGTGCAGAACGCCATGGCGCAGGCGCACTACCCAGACTCCCAGGCCGATTGGAACGCGGCCAGGCGGCGGCTGGCATTCGACGAGCTCTTTCTCATGCAGCTCGCCGTCCTGCGACGCAAGAGCCGGTGGCGGGAGGCCGGCGGTGGCATCGCCCTCGATGCCGGGAGCGCCGGCCTGGAGACATTTCTGGAGTCCCTGCCCTTTACACTGACGAAAGCCCAGGGCAAGGCTCTCGATCAGATCAGGGAGGACCTGAAGACCGATCGGCCCATGAGCCGGCTTCTTCAGGGAGACGTCGGCAGCGGCAAGACCGTGGTGGCCCTGGCCGGACTCCTGACCGCCGTGCTGGATGGGTACCAGGGGGCCTTGATGGCGCCCACGGAGATCCTCGCGGAGCAGCACTTCCTCACGTTCGCCCAGCTTCTGTCGGGTGTCGCCGAGCCGGCAGCCCGCGAAAGCGTTGTCGCGGCCCGTATAGGCCCAAACGGCCGGCCCGCCACGGTGGGGCTCCTGCTGGGAAGCATGTCGAAGCCAGAGAAGGAGGAGACGACACGGGCCCTCGCGGAGGGGGAGGTCGACATCGTCGTTGGCACGCACGCTCTGATCCAGTCGTCGGTCGAGATCCCCGGTCTCGCGCTGGTGGTCGTCGACGAGCAACACAGGTTCGGCGTCAGTCAGCGGGCTTCGTTGCGTGGAAAGGGCCGGACTCCGCACCTGCTGGCGATGTCGGCGACGCCGATACCTCGGTCACTGGCCCTTACCGTGTACGGCGACCTCGACCTATCGGTGATAGACGAGCTGCCGCCTGGCCGACAGCGTATTCGGACTCGCTGGGTTGAGCCTGCCAGGCGGGCGGCAGCCTACGACTTCGTTCGAAAGCAGGTCGTCGACGGACGGCAGGCGTTCATCGTGTGCCCTCTAATCGAGGAGTCGGAGGCGGTCCAGTCCAGGGCCGCGGTCGAGGAGTACGAGAGGCTGGCAGCGCACGTCTATCCTGAGCTGCGCCTCGGGCTGCTGCACGGACGCATGCGGCTGCGCGACAAGCAGGATACGATGGACATGTTCAAGCGCGGGGACCTGGACATAATGGTCTCCACGCCGGTCATCGAGGTAGGCATCGACGTACCCAACGCCACGGTCATGTTGATCGACGGCGCGGACCGGTTCGGCCTCGCCCAGCTCCACCAGCTTCGTGGAC
>CAZGRI010000010.1:8424-30914 GCA_964528205.1 uncultured Dehalococcoidia bacterium
TCAGGGGTCGCGTCGGTCGCGGTACCAGCCAGAGCTACTGTCTGCTGCTGTCCGACTCGCCGGGCGAGGAGGCCAGGCAGCGTCTAAAGATCGTCGAGAGAGTCCAGGACGGCTTCAAGCTGGCGGAGGAGGACCTCGAGCTGCGAGGCCCGGGCGACTACCTGGGCACAAGACAGAGCGGCCTTCCGGACCTGAGGATGGCCAGAATCACCGATCACGACATTCTGGACCTCGCCCGGGTCCAGGCGACGGCCCTGCTGGAGACCGACCCCACACTGACCCGGGACGAGAACGCCGCCCTGGCGGACCGTCTCGAGAGGTACTCCGGGGCGATTTCAGACGAGATGAGCTGAGGCACACAAATTCCAAACAATCGGGTTTTTTTCGTGTAGTGGCCTAAAGACCTGATTGTGGAATCGTTTCGGCCCGCCGATGTCGAAATCCAGACGGCACACGTGATATTCAGCGCAGAATCCGGGTGGTATCGCAGGCGTCCCGTGGAGGATATGCTCGATTGACACTCCCGAATGCCAACCCTATATTGGAAGTGGCCGTTTGAGAGTGTCCCGGCCAGTCCACAGTAACAGAATGAAAGTAGTGGCCCGGCAATCGAGGAGTGTATGGCGAAGATCAAGCATATAGCTATATCGACCCAGGAGCCCGACAAGACCGCAGAATTCTACAAGGAAGTGTTCGACCTCATTGAGGTCGGTCGCGTTGACAACAGCAACGCTGAGGGGTACTACCTGAGCGACGGACACGTCAACCTGGCGGTCCTCAAGTTCAAGAGCGAGGTAGTCGCCGGCGAGGAGTTCGGCACCCAATACAGCGGCATCCATCACATCGGATTTCAGGTGGAGGACGCGGAGGCCACCGACGGCAGGCTGCAGAACGCGGCCTGTCCGCCGCGAGAAGAGATCAACCACGCCCTCAACGCCAGCATGGGGAATGGACACGGCGGCCGCAACGTCGAGATCAAGTACAAGGGCCCGGACGGCGTCATGATAGACGTCTCCCAGGGCGGCTGGGTAGGCACCGACTCCAAGTAGCTCCGGGGCCTATGCGCTATGGAACAGGTTCAGCGCCGAGCCGGCCGTGAACCACTGCACCTGGGACTCGCCATACGAGTGCTCCAGAGCCAGCGCCTCGGTGGTCCCGTCTGAGTGATGAAGGACGCACTCGACGGTCTTCCCCGGGGCCAGGTCTTTCAGCCCCCGCAGGCTTACTCGATCATCCTCGCGGAGCCGTTCGTAATCGGCCCGATCGCTGAATGTCAGAGGCAGCAGGCCCTGTTTCTTCAGGTTTGTCTCGTGGATTCGGGCGAAACTCCGGGCGATGACCGCGGCCCCGCCGAGAAGTCTCGGTGAAAGCGCCGCATGCTCCCTGCTGCTGCCCTCGCCGTAGTTGTCGTCGCCCACCACCACCCACCTCAGACCGTTGGCCTGGTAGTCTCTCGCGATCTCGGATATCGCGCGGCCGCGTGCTCCGGAAAGAACGTTGAGGCCCTTGCCGGCCTCCTCTGAATAGGCGTTGGTCGCTCCCATGAACATGTTGTCGCTGAACTTGTCGAGGTGCCCGCGAAGCCGAAGCCAGGGCCCCGCCGGCGATATGTGGTCGGTCGTGCACTTGCCCCTGACCTTGATCAGCACCGGCATCTCCAGGAAGTCGTTCCCATCCCAAGCGGGCCAGGGCTCCATCAGCTGGATCCTGTCGCTTGCGGGGTCCACGACGATTTCGATGTCGCCGCCGTCCTCGGGCGGGGCCACGTAGAAAGCCCGGCCGGGATCGAAGTCGCCCGCGGGCACCTCGGCAGCGGGCTTTGGAGGATCGAGGCGGAACGTCCGGCCGTCAATCCCGGCCAGGGAGTCGGTAAGCGGGTTGAAGGACAGGCGGCCCGCCAACGACAGCGCGACGACGATCTCCGGGCTGGCGATGAAGTTCATTGTCTGGGCCTGGCCGTCGTTACGCCTTGGGAAGTTGCGGTTGTAGGACGTGACGATGGTGTTGGCGACGCCTGCCATGTCCTTGGCCCGCCGCCACTGGCCTATACAGGGACCACACGCGTTGGCCAGCACCGTTGCCTGGACGGCTCTTAGCGACTCCATCTGGCCGTCGCGCTCGATGGTGGCCCGGACTTGCTCGGAGCCCGGCGTGACCGTCAACGGCGTGGCGGCGCGGACTCCGTTGGCCCGCGCCTGGTCCGCGACATCTGCCGATCGGCTCATGTCCTCGTATGACGAGTTAGTGCAGCTGCCGATAAGGGCCGAGGATATCTCATCGATGAACCCGTTGGCATCCTCGGCGACCTCCCTTGCCATCTCGGAGATCGGTCGCGCTCTGTCAGGTGAGTGAGGGCCCACCACGTGAGGCTCGAGCTTGGACAGGTCGATCTCGACGATGCGGTCGAAGTACTCTTCGGGACGGGACCCGATCTCGTCGTCGGCCACCAGCATGTCGTGGTGCTCGCCGGCCAGCTTGGCCAGCTCGCCTCTGCCTGTGGCATCCAGATACCTGTCCATACGCTCGTCGTGCGGGAATATAGAAGTCGTTGCGCCGAGCTCGGCCCCCATATTCGTGATGGTCGCCTTGCCCGTGCAGCTTATGGACCGTGCCCCCGGGCCGAAGTACTCGATGATGGCGTTGGTGCCGCCCGACACCGTAAGCTCGCCCGCTAGATAGAGGATGACGTCTTTAGGGGCCGTCCATCCGCTCAATTCGCCAACCAGGTGGACGCCTATGCGCCGTGGATACAGAACCTCCCACGGCAGTCCGGCCATCACCTCGACGGCGTCCGCGCCCCCGACACCCACGGCGCATGACCCCAGTCCGCCAGCGTTGGGTGTATGGGAGTCGGTGCCGATGATCAACGCGCCGGGGAAGGCGTAGTTCTCGAGCGCGACCTGGTGCATGATACCTGCGCCGGGGCCCCAGAAGCCGACCCCGAACTTCGCCGACGCCGATCGGAGAAAATCGTACACCTCCCCGTTCTCCGCCACCGACTCCCGCAGGTCCGATGCGCCCTCGGCTCTGGCCTGAATCAGGTGGTCGCAGTGGACGGTCGTGGGCACCGCCGTACGGCTACGGCGGGTCTGCATGAACTGGAGCATGCCCGTCTGGCCCAGAACGTCCTGGAATATCACCCGGTCGGGACGCAGCTGAAGATAACTCGAGCCGGGCTCCAGCTCCTGCTGGGCCGGGTCGTCGAGATGCGAAAGCAAGACCTTCTCCGCCAACCCCATGGGCCGGCCCAGGAGCTTCCGGACCTCGACCAGCCTGCGTTCCATGTCCGCATAGCTGCGGGCGACGGACTCCGGGGTCGACTCTATCGTGACCATGGGGGACCTCCGCTCAGGCTGCGACGAAAAGAACGGCCCGGATCGATCCACGATACGATCCGGTTCTGATTACATTGCCCCACTAAAGAGAGTAGACCTCAGCACGACCTTCCGGTCGCGCACACACGAGCGCGCCGAGCGCGCTTCGAGGAAGTCGCTATCGGGACTGGCCGAAGTAGTCGTAGTTCTTGTCTATGTAGCTGTTCCACTCCTCGGGTACATCGTCCTCGGCGAAAATGGCAACGACAGGACAGACCGGCTCGCAGGCGGCGCAGTCGATGCACTCCTCAGGGTTTATGTAGTACATATTGTCTTCTTCGGTTGTGTAGATGCAGTCGACGGGACACACATCCACGCAAGCCCCATCCTTAACATCCACACAGGGCTCCGCGATAATATACGTCATGGTGCCAGCAGACCTCCTACACGCCTGAATAGTGCCGGGTTCGCGTTGAATTCGCTGCCCGCCGAATTATATAGCCTGGAATATGACCTTTCAAGAGATATCGCCTGCCTCTGACCGCCGTCTTCCACGAGTGAACTGGACTGGCCTGCAGGATCGCCCTCAGCGGGTTACGCCCCGGTCCTTGAGGTCCCGCACCTCAGCCTCGCCGTAGCCCAGGGAGCGCAGGATCTCATCCGTGTGCTCGCCGAGGGCCGGGGATGCCCGTTTCAGGTCGAGAGGCGTCTCACTCATCTTCATCAGCGGCCCCACCATCTTCAGCGCCCCGGCAACGGCGTGTTCCATATCCACCACTAAGTTGTTGGCCAGGACCTGAGGGTCGTCCATCAGCTCCTCGACGAACCGAACCGGGCCGACGGGGACTCCCGCCTCGTCGAGCGCGCGGACCCATTCGGCGACGGTACGCTGCCTGAAGATCGCCTCGGCCTTCAAGACAAGAGCACCGCCGAAAGCTAGCGACTCCTCCGTCGTCGGGTCGTACCCCTCGTCGAATCGGATATCCTCTAGCTCCAGGGCACCCAGGAGTTTCTTTCTCAGCGAGTCGCTGAGACATCCCACCGCCAGCGCTCCGTCGGCGGCCTGGTACGTCCGGTAGTAGATGTTCCCGGTCCGGACAGGGCCCAGCTTGCTCCGGTATACGTCGTCGATCTCCCGGTAGTCGGCACCTTCCCTGCGTAACCGTTCGAGCTCAGTCAGGAAGTCGGTGCGCCTCTCGTCGTCGACGGCGGCGATGTTGATGAACCGGCTGGTCTGGAGGGCCAGCGCCGAGGTCATCAGGCTGGTCTCGATCTTCTGGCCCGAGCCTGTCCGCTCCCTGTGGTAGAGCGCGCTACAGACAGACAGCGCGATGGTGAACGCCGCGACGAAATCGACCAGAGGCGTTGACTGGACCTGCTGAGGCACGCCATCTTCGATCCTGCCCTCGGACGCCATGATCCCGGTCACCGCCTGGGCGATGATGTCGTAGCCGGGGCGGTGGCTCTCGGGGCCGTTCTGGCCGAAGGCGGTGTTTTCACAGTAGACGAGACCAGGGTTCATTGCAGAGAGGGTCTCGTAGTCGATGCCCAGGGCACCCGGAACGTCGGATCGGGCGTTGATCACAACAACGTCCGCGGTCTCGGCAAGCCGGTGGATGATACGTCGTCCCTCAGGTGTAGCCAGGTCCAGAGGCAGGCCGCGCTTTCCGCGGTTCAGTGCGATGAAACTCCGGTTCTCGCCTGGGGCGAACTCCTCCGTGTACCTCCAGGGCTCGCCCCAGGTGGGCTCCACCTTGATGACGTCGGCCCCCAGGTCGGCCAGCAGCATGCCCCCGAACGGGCCCGCGTATATCTGGCTGAACTCCAAGACTGTAATGCCCGTCAAAGGTCCAGGCACAGGTCTCCTCCCGATGCTACGGCTCCTGACGCGCATTCTAACCCAGGGTCTCGGCACGCACCAGCCCGCGCCGGCCCGAGGGCCGGACTCGACGTTGACACACAACATGGCCGCAACTACACTCCGACCACTCCCCCTCGGCAGGCAAGCCCAGAAAGGACGGACCCCGATGAAGGTTACCGGAATCAGGACCAAGCCGTACCAGTTCAAGATGTCGCGCAAGCTCGGAGACGCCAACTTTCCCGAGGGACGGCAGATGTCCGGAGGGATGGTCGTCTTCGTGGATTCCGACGAGGGCCTAACCGGCGTCTCGATCGGCAGCCCGGGAGCGCAGGCGGCGATCCACTCGCTGGAGCCGTTGATCGTCGGCAAGGACCCACGAGGAGTCAAGGGCCTGTGGAAGAGAATGGTGGACGCCGTGTTCAAGGGCGGCAACGAGGGCATCGCCAGCGACGCCATATCGGCCATCGACGTGGCGCTGTGGGACCTCAAGGCCAAGGCCAACGACGAGCCCCTGTGGAAGACGCTGGGCGCCTCGACCCGGTACGTCAGGGCCTATGCCAGCGGCATCGACATGCCACTGTCGGACGAGGAGCTGGCCGGGTTCTACGAGAGCATGGCGGCCCAGGGCGTCTCGGCCGGCAAGCTGAAGGTCGGAGTCGACCGTGAGACGGACATGCGCCGGATAGGCATCATGCACGACGCCCTCAAGACCTCGGGAAAGACCCCTCAGCTCATGGTGGACTCCAACGAGTACTGGTCCCCCAAACAGGCCATTCGGAACATCAGGGCCTTCGAGGAGAGGTTCGAGCTTCTGTGGTGCGAGGAGCCGGCAAGGCGGTGGGACTATCGCGGCCTGCGCAAGGTGTCACAGAACATCACCGCCGCCGTCGCCACGGGTGAGAACCTGGCTGACATCAAGGACTTCATGCCTCTGATCGCCAACGAGGCCGTGGACATCGTCCAAATAGGCATAGGGACCACGGGCATCACGGGCCTGATGAAGGTCGCCGACATGGCCTACGGCTTCGAGCTGCCGGTCTCGATGATGAACTGCCCCGTGAACTTCATGGCGCCCGCGGCCACGGCTATTCCGAACCACATCATGATGGAGGTGGTGGACGAGCGGGACGCGGGTATCCTGGCGACGGACTCGAAGATCGAGGACGGCCACATCGTCCTGGGCGACGCACCGGGGCTGGGCTTGACCGTCGACGAGGAGGCCCTTGACCTGCTGTCCAGGGCCACACCGGAGCACGTAGAGACGATACCCGCCGGGCGTCGCCGCGGCGCGGCCCTGGTTGAGGTAAAGGTCGGAGAGCCCGAGAATGTGGACGAGTAGCTGCCCGCCCACATTCTTACCGGTCCTGTCGTACCTCACTGGTGTGCCAGCATGTCATGCTGAGTGGAGCGAAGCATCTGGCGGGGGCTGGGGGTCTGAAGCCCGAAAGCCGCTTGTCTCTCCACCGCCCC
Organism: uncultured Dehalococcoidia bacterium; assembly: GCA_964528205.1. GTDB lineage: Bacteria > Chloroflexota > Dehalococcoidia > Lucifugimonadales > CAZGRI01 > CAZGRI01. The sequence goes on from CAZGRI010000010.1 coordinate 15,070, forward strand.
AGACCCTTCGGCTTTCCCGCAACGACTCAGGGTGACATTGCAATGGAACGCCTAACTTCCGGTGGCTAGGCCTCTTGGCGAGGTATCGCAGCGATGGGAGCGTCCACCGCTAACTCCTCTAACTCCTCGTTTCATGGGGAGAGTCGCATGGAAAGGAGTCCGCGGATGAGCAGCAGGTTCTGGCTCCTTTGCGACGAGCTCGTTCGGTCGCATCCAATGGAGATCGATCGACCCAAGGGGAGTCAACATCCTCAGTGGTCCTCTGTATATCCCATGGACTACGGCTTCCTGCGAGGTACGAGGAGCAACGACGGAGGTGGTGTGGACATCTGGCGCGGTAGCCTCGAAGAGGCTGCGGTGACCGGAGCGATCATGACTGTCGACACGCTCAAGGGCGACTGCGAGATAAAGCTCCTCCTGGGCTGCACACCTGACGATGCGGAACTGGCGCTTCGAATACACGATTCCGGTTCGCAGGCAGCTCTGCTGGTTCACAGAGACCAGAAGTCCGACATTTCAGATTCGTAGGGTGACACGACCCGGAGCTCGAGGCCTCACAGATTGCGAAGTGATGCCTGCCCCTGAATTCCGTCGAGCGTTGACGCCAGTGACTATCCATGCTACACTTACATGTAAGTAAGTTACGCAATGGAGGGTAATCGCCATGAACGAGGAACCGAGAAAGACCGGCAAGCGGTTGATCGACGAGGTCGAGCATCTCGTGGAGGACGTCAACAAGGTGGTCCGAGTCGCCGTGACCCGCGGGACGGAGGCCGCCGACGCCCTAGGTGAGAACATCAAAGACAGCGTCAAGGACACGATACAGGGCGTTCGGGCATCAAGGGACAACGTCGTCATGGTGCGAACATCGAAGGAAAGCGTCGAGCACCTGGACACGCTGGTGGAGGCAGGGATCGCCGGCAGCAGGTCCGAGGCCGCGGCGTTCCTGATAGCCGAAGGGGTCAAGGCGCGGCAGGAGCTGTTCGACAAGATCGCCGACAAGGTGGAGCAGATCCGAAAGACCAAAGAGGAGCTGCGGGGCCTCATAGACGAGGACGCTAACGGAGGCCAGTCGGAGTCAGGCTAGCCGGCGACGGGTTACTGGACCACCACCTGAGCGATCATGCCGCGGTTGAAGTGCGCGCTACAGTGGTAGCCCCAGGCACCGGGCTCGTCGAATGTAAATGTGAACTCCGCACCGGCGGCCAGGTCCAGGGAGTTCAGATCGCCCAGCAGATTGTGGCTCGGATGAGGGTCCGAGTTGACGAAGTGGTCGATCGAGTCGTCATTAACCCACGTGACGGTGGTTCCAGTGCTGATCAGAATCCGCGGAACGTCGAACCGTAAGCCCTCTATCATGCGTATCGTCACGGCAGACTCGCCGCGGAGGTCAACGAACTCGGTTATCTCGGAAGAGTCAACGACGAAGCCCACTGTGCCGTCGTGGCAGGACCCGTCGGGCCAGCATGCCTTGTAGTCGACCCGATATATGCCGTCGCCTCCCGACCCCGCGAACGGCGCCCGCATGGAGAGCCGATTCTCGGAGATGTCCACGGTTCCGGACTGGACGGTCTTGCCATCGCGGCTGATCTTGACTGCCGAGTCGGGCTGCAGGGTGAAGTTGAAGTTCAGGACGATCTCCTCCGGCGTCTGAGTGAGGAGGTCGCCGTGCACCGGGTATGCGTCGACGAAGTGCGGGGCGACGATCATGTCGGGCAGCTCGACGTCCGCCTTCTCCATGGGGACGTCGGCGCCATGCTGGTCAGCGACCCGTTTGAGGACCGCCACGGACCGGCTCTGATCCTCATCGCCGCAGGCCAGAGTCAGTGCGACGATCCAAATCAGGACGGCCGACAGCCAGACTATGTGGTTCTTAGCCGGATAGTCAGGTCGCATGATGCCAGAATCCTCCCGAACTGGGACCGTCGGCCATGGAACGCTCTGCCGTCCCCTGGGATAGAGAGCCGGCTAATCGGCCGACAGCGCCGCGTGTCGACTGCCCGTGAACTCGGGCATGACGTCGCGCGCGAACCACGCCAGCTGGTCCGTGATCACGCTTTCGGGAACGCCCACAGGCTGGCTTACGACGACCCTATCCAGACCGGGGTACTCTGCCTCAAGACGCTTGAGCTGCTCGACGATAAGCTCAGGCGGACCGCACAGGTATGCGCCGGCGTCGATCGCGCCCTCCAGGTGCGGCAGATCGGCGTAGGGCGCCCGACCGGGGTCCGACATCACGTCGATCTGCTCGTCGGTGAGCGCACGCACCAGGCTCAGAGGCCCAGACATCTTGAGGTTCTCCTCGAAGTAGCCGGCCGCCTCCTGTATCGCCTTCTCCTTTGACTCTGCCAGGTGGACGTGGAAACCGATGGCCAGGTCTGTTCCCAGCTCGGTCTCGCGTCCTGTCCTGGCGAGGGAGTCACGATAGGCCTGGACGACCTTGAGCAACGCCCACCCTCGGCTACACCACCGCCGATGATGCCCTTGATCCCGTGCTTCGCCATGAACTCCAGCCCACGCGGCGTAGCGCTCTGGATGGGCTGCCAGCACTCGAGCCGGTTGACGGGCCGCGGCACCAGAGTTAGCTCCTCCAGCTCGTACCCACGATATGGGACCCGAGGAGGCAGGTCGTAGCTCTTGCCGTGGTGGGAAAAAGACGGCTCGTTGAAGGCCTCCAGGATGATCTCGACCTGCTCCTCGAACAGGTCACGGTTGGACGCCTGGTCGAGGAGCGGCGCTCCGAAGGGCTCAGCATGAGCGGGACACCCACGCTCGCGCTGCCCAATCCCTCGATCTGAAAGACGCGGAGATAGGAGATATCAGAAAGGCAGTTCGCGGAGCTCGTCGGTCTCCAGGGTGAGCTGCTCGTAGCCGTTCTCGGTGATGACGTGCACGTCCTCCCACTGGAACTGCACGTCGCCCGACCTGACCCCCGGCTCGGTGCTGATCACCATGCCGGGCTGCAGGGCCGTGTCGTCGCCGGGGTTGATGCTGGGCGGCTCCGTGACCAACATCCCCTGGCCGTGACCGAACCTGGACCCGCGGAGCTTCTCAGGGCTGTCGGGGTCCATTCCGGCTTCGGCTACCGCCTCCACGGTAAGACGGTGCAGCTCGGAGCAAGTCACGCCGGGCCTCAGCGCATCCATCATCCGCTGGTTCACGTCCAGCACGGCCCGGTAGACCCGTTTCTGCTCGTCGGTTGCCCGGCCGAGGGTCGCCATGCGAGCGTAGTCTACGGTGTACATGCGGTAGTAGGCCCCGGCATCCAGCGAGAGAACGGAGCCTTTCTCCAGTGGCCGCTCGTACTGGAGCTGGTTTCGCGCGCCGGGCGCATCCAGCTGGAGGATGACGAAGGAGGTCCTGTCCCCACCCTCTTCAAGGACGAGCCGCCGCATGAGCCTCGCAACGTCCCGTTCCGTCATACCGGGGACGACCATATCGAACAGCCTCTGTCTGGCCCGGCCGGTGATCTCAGCGGCCTCCTTTATATACGCGACCTCCTCAGGCGACTTGACCATCCTTAGCTCGATGATGAGGTCCGCCGCGTCGGTGAACTTGGCCTCGGGCATCGCGTCCACCAGGTCCAGGTAGCCAGCGACCGGGAGCCCCATTCGCTGCTCCAGGCCCAGCTCTACCCCGATTCTCGCGGCGCCCAGCCCCTTGTCGGTCAGGGCGTCCACGACGGCCTCGTGAGGGAATCTGAGCACCTCGTGGTAGTCACGTATGTCCGTCACATAGCAGCCCAGAGTCAGATTGTTCCTGCCCTGGGTGACGATGGCCGGCTCGGCGTCGACTGGCAATATGAACAGGGACGGCCGTGTTAGGGAGTAGTGTCCGGTGAGGCTGGCGGCAGTGCCGGCGAAGTACTGAAAGTTTTCCTCGCCGGAAATCAGGAGGGCGTCAATGCCGCGACGCTCCATTAGCTCTCCGGCGGCGGCGTATCTTCGCGCCATCTCGGCGCGGGAGAACAGCGCGTGTTCCAGGTCTTGCCCGACCATCAGTACCCCATCGGCACGTCGGAGGTCCAGATGTGGTCCTCAGTCTCTCCGATGTCGAAGAGTCCCGTCCCGACGTAGTCCTCTATCGGAGCGCCCGTCAAGGTCATGCGAAGCATCGTCAGCTCGTCGAAAACGAACTCGGCCGCCATCTCTATACTCTCCCCTGCGGGCACGTCGAGTTCCATGTTCTGGAGCACCCACTCTCCGGCGTCGTCCCAGTCCCTGTCGTCGTTGAGGTCCATCAGCATGTTGACGTAAAGCGGACCGTCCCAGTCGTTGTTGGTCACGCCGAACTCCAGTGGCGCGGCGCCCAGCAGCCCATCGTCGGTACGGTCGCCGCTCTGCATCTGGAAGTCGGCCTGCTCGTGGGCGTCGACCTCGCCGTCGGCCTTCGAGCCGAACCAGGCGCGGGTCACGTCGCGGTGTCTGGCACCGTCGCTGGCGAGCTTGGTGGGATAGTCGGGGTCGGGGGCATCGCCGAAGTCGAACAGATCGCGGACCGGGGTCGGGCTCCGCGAAGCCTTGGAGTCCGTTTTCGCCGCTGTGACGGCATCGTCGCCACCGCCGCAGGCCGCTAACACGGCCAGGCTTGAAGCCAGCGCAAGGCACAGGACCAGGAGAGGCGTGTTACCGGGGCGCCGCGAGGGTCTACAGAACGAGCCCTTCTTCGCCATGCCTGTCACCTCCTCTGGCGTCCGGTGCGAGGATTATACATCGGGTTTGGCCCAATACAAAGGCCCGCAAACTGGAAAGAGGTACGGTTGCGAAGAGCGACCGTGAAGCTAGGAGCGCCGGGCTTCCTTGATGCGCGCCGCGCGTCCAGAACGATCCCTGAGGTAGTAGAGTCGAGAGCGTCGGACCGATCCCCGGCGGACCACGTCCAAGGCCTCGACTGTCGGCGAGTGAGCCATGAACGTACGCTCTACCCCGACGTCGTGGGTGACTCGCCTGACGGTAAAGGACGACCCCGCGCCGCTGCCGCGCTTGCGAATGACCACGCCCTCGAACGCCTGCGTCCGCTGCCTGTCCCCCTCGATGACACGGATGCTGACCCTGACCGTGTCACCGGGACTGAAGTCCTGGATGCGCGGATTGTCTTCGACCGGAGCTATCTCGTGGATATCCATCTGCTGTGTACCCGAGGTCAAGAGTTGGTGACGATTGGCGCAACCATTCTAACCGCAGCGACCGGCAGGTATCAAGAGAGTTGAGCCGTCGTTTCAGGCGGTCCGCCCCGCGGGGGCTCGCGGCACATGTCGATTCTGGTAGACTTCTGGAGAAGGCCGGCGACGCCAGCGGACCGCGATTCGGCGCAGTCCGGGAACACCGGCCCAGCCCCAATCCCCACGGTCTGCCATGCCTGAAGCCCCAGATCTGGAGCTGGTAAAGGACTTCCTCAACGAGCGCGTCGCCGGCCGACAGGTGACGGCGGTGTCGGTGGTCAAGCCGAGCGTGCTCAGGTCCCTGAGCGGCGACCTCGCGACCGACGTCGTCGGAAGGAGCATCGAACGCGCGACCAGGAGAGGCAAGTTCATGCTACTCGACCTCTCAGGTCAGCGCGTGCTGGCCGTCAATCCGATGCTCACCGGGGCTTTCCAGCACTGTCCCACCGGCCAGAGGGTGTTCAAGCGCACCTGCCTGAGGCTGACCCTGGACGACGGCTTCGACTTGCGCTATATCGACGACCGCCAGATGGGCATCGTCTACTACGTGTCACGGCAGGAACTGGACCGGGTGCCGCGACTATCGGAGCAAGGTCCGGACGTGCTGGACGGCCTCTCCTTCGACGAGTTCAAAGAGAGGCTCAGACGTTTCCACGGAGAGATCAAAGGAGTGCTTACCAGGGGGCGCGTAATCGCCGGCATCGGAAACGCCTACGCCGACGAGGTGCTCTACGCCGCGGAGGTCTACCCGTTTCGGAAGAGAAAGGCCCTATCCGAAGATGAGCTGCGACGCATCCACGAGGAGTCACGCCGGGTCGTACTGGACGCGATGAAGATCCTCAAAGGCCGCATGGGGCAGGACATTCACCTGAAGATCAGGGACTTCCTCAAGGTCCACAACAAAGGCGGGGAGCCCTGTCCCCGATGCGGCCACGCCATCAGCCAGGTGACGGCCAACCGGCGCATCACGAGCTACTGCCGCCGATGCCAGCCCGGTATGCTGCTTCGGAACTAGCGGCGGCCCGGCATTTCCTGGGCCGTACGCGCCTGTAGCCGGCAGGAACGGAACATCGTTTCAGGAATGGCCTTGCGACGCTGTTTAAGGCCGTCAAGGGCTTGACATCGGCGAGGAAAACCCGTATATATGTTCGTGGATGAGACATCGTTTTATTCACCGCGCGTTCAGTTTGCACGAAGTAAGGAGGTGCTGGCGCCAATGGCTACACTGAGGAAAAGCGATATGAGCTCCCGGGTTGCAGCGAAGCTAGGAGGCTCCAGGGCCCAAGGCGAAGCGGCCCTCAATGCGGTGCTGGATAGCATCCAAGAGGCGCTGGGGTCCGGAGACCGGGTTGTGTTGACCGGGTTCGGCTCATACGAAGTGAGGCAGGTCAAGGCCCGAAGAGTCCGGCCCATCCGGGGAGGCCAGGCAGGGACCCTGATCACTGTCCCCGCGCACAGCAGGGTGGGCTTCACGGCGGGCGCCGAGTTGAGCAAAACGGCACAGGGCTAACTCCTTCAAGCCCACATACAGACCTTACGCCAAAGGCGGGCCTTGTCAGGCCCGCCTTTGTTTTGACCCATCACGAGATGCTCAACGCTCAACGCACCCGAGTCAAACAGCGTCTATATATCCGGTTATTCACCGGCCGTTAACAGGCCGTCAGGGCAATCGCATCTGATCCCCAGGCTGTGTCTTAATCAAAATCCTTGTAAAAGTGCCCCATCTCGTCCCATTCTGTGTCATCGCCTAGCTGAGGGGAGGCGATGTGTGGGACGGAGTGGTCTCCTTGGTACATCTATTACATCGTTCGATCTGGTGGTACAACGTTCGATCTGGCCAATTGACTATTACGGATGTCCTTCTCAATTCAGAACCCAGTAAAGATAAAGGGACCGATCCCTCACGCGGCGTCTGTCCCTTGAGGCTGATAATAGCACACCTGTTCGCTCCTATCAACGCCCAAAACGCGATTGCCCTGAATAGGGCGTGAACCGCGTTGACATCGCTGGGAGCGGCTTGTATAATCGACGTTTGTCGCGCCGGGGGTGAGGTGCGTCAAGTACGCATGTAACAGAGGGTGGGAATGCCGACGGTTAACCAACTCGTACGCAAGGGCAGGAAGTCGAGACACAAGAAAGACAAGGCACCGGCCTTGCGGTACACTTTCAACTCCCTAAAAAACCGGGGCCGGCGCGGCGCCGGGTCTCCCCAGAAGCGGGGAGTATGTGTCCAGGTCAGGACGCAGACGCCGAAGAAGCCCAACTCAGCCCTTAGAAAGGTAGCCAGGGTGAGGCTGACCAACGGTATGGAGGTCAGCGCGTACATCCCCGGCGAAGGCCACAATCTCCAGGAGCACTCGGTTGTGCTGATTCGCGGCGGGCGCGTAAAGGACCTGCCCGGCGTCCGTTACCACATCGTCCGTGGGACATTGGACACGGCCGGGGTATCCGAGCGGAGACGAGGCCGCAGCAAGTACGGCTCAAAGAGGAACGCCCCGCCCGGCGGATAGCCGGAGCGGAGGCTTAAGGAAAGTAGATGTCCCGTCGTCGAAGGGCGGAAAAGCGAAGGGTCCCGCCCGACCCAAAATACAATAGCGTCCAGCTGAGCCAGTTCATCAACAAGGTGATGCAGAACGGTAAGAAGACCGTAGCGCAGCGCCTTGTCGGCGCCACTTATCAGGTGCCGACCGAGGTCAGGCCTGGACGGCGGCTCGCGCTCTCGATGCGTTGGATCGTCAGCGGCGCGCGCGCAAGAAGCGGCCGGCCCATGGCCGACCGCCTCGCCCAGGAGATCCTCGAAGCGTCTCGGGGTCAGGGGTCCGCGGCCAAGAGAAAGGACGACCTCCACCGGATGGCCGAAGCCAACAGGGCATTCGCCCACTACCGCTGGTGAGCCCCTCGCGGGCTGATTCCCCATCAGGCAGACCACACTTCATGGCTCAGAATACGCCCCTCAGCACCACGCGCAATATAGGATTCATCGCGCACGTAGACGCCGGTAAGACGACGGTGTCTGAACGTGTCCTGTTCTTCGCCGGCCGGACCTACAAGATCGGCGGGGTAGATGAGGGCACGGCGGTCATGGACTGGATGGCCCAGGAGCGCGAACGAGGCATCACCATAACCTCGGCGGCGACCACATGCTCGTGGAACAGCTTCACGATCAACATCATCGATACCCCGGGCCACGTCGACTTCACCGCGGAGGTGGAGCGAAGCCTCCGCGTTCTCGACGGCGGAGTCGTGGTCTTTGACGCCGTCGCCGGCGTCCAGCCCCAGTCCGAGACGGTCTGGAGGCAGGCTGATCGGTACCACGTCCCCCGCATCTGCTTCGTCAACAAGATGGACCGGGTAGGCGCCGACTTCCAGAGGACCATCGACAGCATCACCCATCGTCTTCAGGCTAGCCCGGTAGCCATACAGATCCCGATCGGGATCGAGGACGGGTTCCGGGGAGTCGTCGACCTGATAGAGGGGAAGGCGTTCATCTACGCGGACGACGAAGCCGGCGGCTATACCGAGGCCCCCGTTCCGGACGAGATGACAGAGCAGTTCCAGGTCTTCCGTAACCGGATGATCGAGAAGATAGCCGAGACCGACGACGATCTGATCGTGAAGTACCTGGAGGAGGCCGATATCTCCAACGGAGAGCTCAAGGCCGCCCTCCGCAAGGCTACCATCGACTACCGTCTGGTACCCGTCGTTTGCGGGAGCGCTCTACGGCACAAAGGGGTGGAGCCCCTGTTGGACGCTATTGGCGACTATCTTCCGTCGCCGCTGGACGTACCGCCCGTCATAGGCGAGGAGTACCGCTCCGGCAACCCGGTGACTCGCGAGGCACGAGAGGACGGCCCCTTCGCCGCTCTGGCCTTCAAGACGGTGGCCGACCCGTACATCGGACGTCTCGTCTACTTCCGCGTGTATTCGGGCACCATCAAGACCGGCGGCATGGTATTCAATTCGACTAACGGAAAGCGTGAGCGACTCGGGCGTATCGTCAGAATGCACGCCCAGCGGCAGGAGGAAGTCGAGGAGATTCGCGCTGGGCAGATCGCCGCCGCGGTTGGGCTGAAGGAAACCTCAACCGGGGATACAATCTGCGACGAGGCCGCCCCGATCAAGCTGGAGATGATCACCTTCCCGGAACCGGTGGTCTCGGTGGCCATCGAGCCCAGGGCCCGTGCGGACCAGGACCGCCTGATGGACGCGCTGTCCAAGCTCTCCGACGAGGACCCTACCTTCAAGATCAACTTCGACGAGGAGACCGGCCAGACGATCATATCCGGAATGGGCGAGCTCCATCTCGAGATTCTAACCGACAGGATGAGGCGCGAGTTTAACGTCGAGGGCAACGTGGGCAGGCCCAGGGTGGCCTACCGGGAGGCAATAACGGTCCCGGTCAAGGCGGAGGGGCGCCTCGTCCGGCAGACCGGCGGACACGGACAGTACGGCCACGTCTGGATCGAGGTAGAGCCTTTGGAAAAGGGCGCCGGCATCCAGTTTGAAAACAGGATCAGAGGCGGCGCCATCCCCCAGGAGTTCATCCCCGGGGTGGAGGAGGGGGCCAGAGAGGCCCTGAACGTCGGCCCGATCTCAGGATATCCGGTCGTAGACGTAAAGGTGACGCTGGTCGACGGCAGCTACCATCAGGTGGACTCATCCAAGATGGCGTTCGTCATCGCGGGCTCGATGGCGGCAAAGAGCGCCGTCCAGAAGGCCCGCCCTATACTGCTCGAACCGGTCATGCGCCTGGAGGTCATTACCCCAGGCGATTTTCTGGGAGAGGTCCTGGGCGACCTCGGCAGGCGTCGCGCCGCCATCAAGAACATCGAGGGCCGGGGAGACATACAAGTCGTCCGCGCCAACGTCCCTCTGGGGGAGAGTTTCGGCTACGCCGGTGCCATCAGGTCGCTGACCCAGGGACGAGCGAGCTACTCCCTCGAGTTCGACTCATATGAGGAGGCGACGGACACGCCGGTCGCCGCCTCGGGGATTCTGGCAACCGGCTAAAGCCGGCATCGCCAAACACAGAGATAGCAATGGTCAACAGACAGAAGATCCGGATCATCCTCAAGGCGTACGATCATAAGATTCTCGACGTCTCCGTGGGGCAGATAGTGGAGACGGCCGAGCGAACGGGGGCCAGAGTTACGGGCCCGATACCGCTGCCCACCACCATCAAGCGATTCTGCGTCATCCGCTCCCCCCACATCGACAAGGACTCTAGAGAGCACTTCGAGGTACGGACACACAATCGCTTGATCGACATCCAGGAGCCGACTTCCAAGACGATCGACTCGTTGACCCGGCTCAACGTGCCCGCCGGCGTCGACATATCGATAAAGCTCTAGCCAGGCCACGACAGCCATGAGCGTACACGGACTCATAGGACAAAAGGTAGGGACCACCCAGGTCTTCCGGGAGGATGGGTCTTCGGACTGCGTAACCGCGGTCCAGGTCGGTCCGTGCACCGTCACACAGATCAAGACATTGGAAAAGGACGGGTACGAAGCGGCGCAGCTCGGTTTCGGATCGGTTAGACGACAGTCCAAACCGGAGGCCGGCCACACTCGGGCATCGGGGAAGATGTTCCGCCACCTGCGGGAGGTCCCGATCGAGGATATGGCCGAAATCGAGTTGGGACAGGAGATCGACGTCAGCCTCTTCGAGGCCGGCGAGCTGGTCAACGCCACAGGGATGTCGAAGGGGCGAGGTTTCGCCGGCGGCGTCCGGCGTTACAACTTCAGGGGCGGCCCCAAGACGCACGGCCAGTCGGACCGCCACCGCGCGCCAGGCTCCATCGGCGCCGGCACCTACCCGGGCAGGGTACTGAAGGGGCTGAAAATGGCGGGCCACATGGGCAACGCGCAACGAACGGTGCGAAAGCTCGAGGTTGTCCTGGCGGACCCGGACCGCAGCCTCCTGCTTCTCAAAGGCTCGGTGCCCGGCGCTCGGAACTCACTCGTGCTGATACGCAAGACGGGCCAGAGAGTCCAGTAGTACATGCAACTCAGACTGCGAAACACCCAAGGTGAAGTCGTGGACGACATTGACGTTCGCGACGACGTCTTTGGGGTGCCGATGAACGAGGCCCTGGTCCATCAGGTCTTGGTGGCCCAGCTAGCCAACGCCAGGCAGGGCACCGCGGCCACCAAGACGCGCGCCCGTGTGTCGGGCGGCGGCGCAAAGCCACGGTCTCAGAAGTACACGGGGCGGGCCCGCCAGGGGTCCATACGCTCCCCGATCTGGAGAGGGGGCGGCACCGTGTTCGGCCCGATCCCGAGGTCGTACCGGCAGGCCACACCTAAGCGCATGAGGAGGCGGGCCCTGCTGGCCGTGCTCTCCGACAAGGCCAGGGAGGGCCAGCTCGTCGTGCTGGACCAGCTCGCCATGGACGACCCCAAGACGGCGGAGATGGCGAAGGTCCTGGCGGCTCTGGGGGTGGATGCATCGGCCCTCCTGGTACTGGATGGCACGGACGAGTCGGTCCGACGGTGCGCCCGCAACATCCCGCGCACACGGCTGCTACCTGCCGACCTGCTCAACACGCGGGACCTGCTCAACCACCGCAAGGTCGTCATGACCCTGAGCGCGGTACGGCGGGCTGAGTCGGTATGGGGCGGCTCACTGGAAGGGCGCAAGCGGCGTCACCAAGTTAAGACAGCCGCGGAGTCACACCCGTGAACTCGTTCGACGTCCTCAGAAGACCGATAATAACGGAGAAGAGCACCAACTTGCAGGAGCAAGGCCGCTACAGCTTCGAGGTCGCGCCCAGGGCCTCCAAGCTCCAGATAAAGAGAGCGGTCGAGGAGGCCTTCTCGGTGAAAGTGCTTGGGGTCAACACTATGAACGTAAAGGGCAAGCGAAAGCGCTTCGGCCCTCGGGAGACCTCCAGGCGCTCGTGGAAGAAGGCCATCGTGACTCTGGCTCCCGGCAATTCGATAACCATATTCGAGGGCGTTTAGATGCCGCTCAAAAGCCGAAAGCCGACAACGCCCGGTCAACGGGGCCTCGTGCTCCAGACGACGGACGACATCACGACGCGGCATCCCAGGAAGTCGTTGCTGCTTCCGCTGAAGAAACGAGGGGGACGCAACTCCTCGGGCAGGTTGACGGTTCGACACCGGGGCGGAGGGCACAAGCGACGGCTGCGGGTGATCGATTTCAAGCGCGACAAAACCGGGGTCCCCGGAGAGGTGACCTCTATCGAGTACGACCCAAACCGATCGGGCCGGATCGCCCTGGTCAAGTACCGTGACGGCGACTGGCGCTATATCCTTGCACCCAACGGTCTGAAGGTGGGCGACCCGGTGATGGCGGGAGCGGAAGCGGAACACCGGCTGGGCAACGCCCTGCCACTGAAGGCTATCCCAACCGGGACGCTGGTCCACAATGTCGAGCTGAAGGTCGGCCGAGGCGGTCAGATCGTTCGAAGCGCCGGCAGTTCTGCGCAGGTCCTTGCAAAAGAGGACAAGTACACGCTGCTCCGGCTTCCGTCGGGCGAGATGAGGCAGGTGCTCAGCGAGTGCATGGCCACAGTCGGCCAGGTCAGCGCAATCGATCACAAGAACGTAAAGCTGGGCAAGGCGGGCAGACGGCGAAACATGGGCTGGAGACCGTCCGTGCGAGGCGTGGTGATGTCCCCTCGGGACCATCCGCACGGCGGCGGCGAGGGCCGCTCGCCCATCGGCATGCCCAGCCCCAAGACGCCCTGGGGCAAACCGGCCCTGGGCTACAGGACCCGTAGGAACAAGGCAACGAACAAGTTCATCGTCAGGCGAAGGGGCCAGCGCTAGACGGCACGGGAGTCACGATGTCCAGATCGATCAAAAAGGGACCTTACGTCCATCCGAAGCTCGCAAAGAAGGTCGAAGCAGCCATCCGGAGCAATAGCAAGTCGGTTATACGCACCTGGGCCCGCGCGTCCATGATCATGCCGGACATGCTCGGGATGACCATCGCCGTACACGACGGACGACGACACGTCCCGCTCTTCATAACGGAAAACATGGTAGGCCACAGGCTCGGCGAATTCGCTCCCACCAGGACGTTCAGGGGCCACTCATCGAGGTCCGAGCGCATGACCTCGGTCAGATAGACGTTTGAGCCAGGACGGAGCACATGCCAATCAGCGCGACAGCCAAGAGCACCGGGATATCGGCCACAAAGCTGGGCCGCATACTCGACATGGTTAGAGGCAAGAGCGTCGACGAAGCCCTGCAGACGCTGGAGTTCCTGTCGTCCACGGCAGCTATCCGCGTCGCCAAGGTGGTCAAGTCCGCGTCTGCCAACGCGGAAAACGAGCTGGTGGCCAGAAGCTCAGACCTCGAGATCGTCGAGGCATACGCCAACGAGGCCACACCGGCCAAGCGCATGAGGGCCAGGGCTCGCGGCCGCTTCGCCAGGATAATACGGCCCAACAGCCATCTCACCATAGTCGTCGACGAGAAGGAGCTCTAACTTGGGGCAGAAGACGCATCCTGTAGGGTTTCGCCTGGGTGTCATCAAGGACTGGCATGCCCGATGGTTCGCTCACAAGCAGGCGGACTACCGTGCCATGGTGCTGGAAGACCTGGCCATTCGGGAGAACATCCTGAAAAGGTACCCGGACGCCGGGATATCGAAGGTGGAAATCGAGCGAAGCAGCAGCGACGTAATCGTCACGGTCCACACGGCCAGGCCCGGCATCGTCATAGGACGGGGCGGCCAGCGCGTGGAGGAGCTCAGGAGGACGCTGGAGGGGGTCACCGAAAGACGGGCCCGCCTGGACGTCCAGGAGATCCGTCATCCGGAGATGGACGCCTATCTCGTGGCTCGAAACGTGGCCGATCAACTGGAGCGCCGTATCGCCTTCCGGAGGGCTATACGCCAGGCGGTATCCAGGACGATGCAAGCCGGTGCCCAGGGTGTGAAGATCCTGTGCGCCGGGCGTCTCGGTGGCGGCGACATAGCCCGTCGAGAGACGGCTATGGAGGGCCGAGTTCCTCTCCATACCCTCAGAGCGGACATCGACTACGGGCTCGCGGAAGCGGCGACGGAGTTCGGCCGCATAGGGGTCAAGGCCTGGATCTACAAAGGCGAAGTGCTCCCAACGACCCGCCAACGGCAGATCGAGGAAGAGGAGGACATGACGCCGATCGAGGTCACGGTGACGGCGGAGGACGAGACAGCGATAGAGACGGAGACTGAGGGCGATGCTCCAACCGAAGAGAGTCAAGTACAGGAACCATCATAGAGGGCGGCGCAAAGGGGTCGCGGTCGCCGGTAGCACTGTGGCTTTCGGCGAGTACGGCCTCAAGTCGGCAGAGGCCGCCTGGATTACGTCGCGGCAGCTGGAGGCCGCGCGCCGCGCCATAACCCGATACGCCCGCAGGGGCGGCAAGCTCTGGATTCGCATATTTCCGGACAAGAGCGTCACCGCCCGGGCGGCCGAGACCCGGATGGGAAGCGGCAAGGGCCCCGTCGACCACTGGGTGGCCGTCGTCAAGCCAGGCAGAATAATGTTCGAGATCGCGGGAGTCCCCGAGGAGGTAGCCCGGGAGGCGCTCAGGCTGGCTTCCTCCAAGCTCCCGATGGCGACGAGGATCGTAGCAAGACACACGCTGCAGGCAGCAGCCGAGAGCGCCTGAGGTCGATGATATGGAGATCGATGACATCAGAGCAATGACCGACGAGGAGCTCCAAGACGAACTGGGCTCCACGCGCAACGAGCTGATGAACCTCCGGTTCCGGGTAGCGACGATGCAGCTGGCAAACACCAATGAGATACGCAAGGCCCGGAGGCGCATCGCCCGGATCAACACGATAATCCGGCAACGAGAGCTGGCACAGGACGCCGCATGAGCTTCGAGAGACGCAAGATCCGCGTCGGCAGGGTGATCGCCGACAAGATGGACAAGACCGTCGTCGTGACGATCGATAGGAAGAGGCCGCACCGCTTATATAAAAAGGCGGTCCGCCGGCGCTCGCGGTTCAACGCGCACGACGAGCAGAATGAGGCCCGAATCGGCGACCTGGTCAGGATCACGGAGACGAGGCCCCTGTCCAAGACCAAGAGATGGCGGGTAACCGAGATAATCGCGCGGGAGGACATAGCCGAGATTCAACCCGAGGAGATCGAGGTCGACGCCTACGAGGCCACGTCCCCCCAGCCGGTGGCCGAGGCTATACCTGCCGAGACAGTGGCGGCCTTGGCTACGGCTGAGCCCGAACCGGTGGCCGAAGAGCCGGCGGAGCCTGTGGCGGAAGAGCAAGAGGAGACGGAGGCGCCGCCCGTCGCTGAGCCCGAACCTGAGCCGGAGCCTGTGGCGCAGGAAGAGGACGCAACAGAGGCCGTTGCTGAAACAGAGTCTGAGCCCGAGGTAGTACCGGAGCCGGTGGCCCACGACGAGCCCATGGCCCAGGACGAGGAGGCAGCAGAGGCGGCTGTCGAGCCCGAACCTGAGACAGAGACGGCCGAGGAGCAGGGAGACACGGACGCTCCCCCAGTCGCGGAGTCCGAACCTGAGTCTGTGGCACAGGAAGAGGACGCGGTGGAGACCGTTGCTGACACGGAGACGGAGCCCGAGGCTGAACCCGAGCCCGTGGCCGAAGACGAGCCGGTGGCCCAGGACGAGGACGCAGCGGAGGATGTTGCCAAGCCTGAGCTTGAGGTAGAGACGGAGACGGTTGCCGAGGAGCAGCC
>CAZGRI010000011.1:0-22898 GCA_964528205.1 uncultured Dehalococcoidia bacterium
CATGTGGAGATATCCCGCTCCGGGCGGGGCGTGCTCGTGCTACCTCGTACGCGGGCCCGACTCCACTATCCTGCTTGACTGCGGGCCCGCGGCCCTATCCAGGCTTCCTCTGCACGTTGCGCCCGAGTCCGTAGACGCAATACTGCTGAGCCACATGCACCAGGATCATGTCCTCGACCTGATGCCTTACACGCGGACTCTCAACAGGGCGGGAGCACTCAAACCCGGCGGGCCCAGGGTGAAACTGTTTCCGCCGCCGGGGGGCAACGCCGTGCTCAGGACCATCGCCTTCGCCTTTGCCAAGCCCCCGGAGGTCCTGGAGGGCGCCAGCGAGGAGACGAAGAAGCTGAGCACGGCCGACTTGTTCTCCAATATGTTCGACCTGGCCGAATACGATCCACACGGGTCTCTGAGCTTCGGAGGACTGGACGTCAGCTTCGTGCCGATGCGCCATGCGGGCTCTGCCTGTGGAATGCGGATCACCGACGGCACCAGCGTCCTGGCCTACACCGGTGACACAGGGGACTGCCCGGGCCTCGCAGCGCTGGCCCGGGACGCGGACATCCTTCTCTCCGAGGCCTCTTTGCGGGAATTCGACCCCGACACTTCCGGCCGGCACGGCCATCTGACACCCGCCGAAGCGGGGCGTGTGGCCGCCCAGGCAGGCGTCAAGCGGCTCTTGCTGACCCACATGAGCCGGAGCGAACCCGAGTGGTGCGCCGAGATGGTTGCGCTCGCGTCAGCGGAGTTCGACGGCCCGGTCGAGGCCGTCTCGCCCGACGACAAGTACGTCCTCGACGGCTAACGACGCTCTCCTCAATCGCCCGCGGGGGGGGGGTGTTAACCAGAGCCGAACGCTGCGTCATCGCCAGGCGCAGACCCAGCCTTAAACGACCTTGGCCAGCTTGTTGATCCTCCCCCCGATCAGCCACTCCGCACTGTAGATGTTGCCGTGGGGGTCCGCCGCGATGCCGTGCGGGCTGCTGCACTTCCCCGGTATGAGTGTCTCGTGCGGGACGTTGGGCCATCCTGGGTTCATCTTGAAGGCCCCGGCGTTCTCGCCCAGGTAGCACACAAGCTCGTCGTCCTTGTCGAGCACCGTGATGCGCGACCCCCTCAGCTCCGCGACGATAAGGAGATCCCCCGTCTGGGCGAAGGCGGCGGGGCTGTGGAGCCAGTCCGCGGCGGGCGCGCGTCCGAAAACACGCTTGTAGTTCCCCTCCAGGTCATAGACCTGGATGCGCCCGTTAGCCCGGTCGGCGATGTACAGCTCCTTCTCCGGCTTTCGGGTGTCCACCCAGACATCGTGAGGGGTCGCAAACCTGCCGGCCTCGCCCTCCTCGCCGTTGATGCTGTCGATGTACTCGCCGTTCTTGTCATAACGGTGCACGTAGCTGGAGCCGTACCCGTCGGCGACGTACACGTCTCCATTGCCGCCGTCCTTCTCCTGGTTGACTGCGACGCCGGTGGGCTTGTAGGCGCCTCCCTCGGCATAGACCTTCAGGTCGGGTCTGTCAACGCTCAGGACCAGCTCACCCTCCAGCGTTGTCTTCACTGCCTGGCTGCTGATGTTGTCCGCCAGCCACAGGTACTCGGCGTTGCCCTCTTTGGTGATGTACATGCCGTGGGCGTTCTCAACGGTTGCGGTCCAGGAGTTCTCGAGATCGCCCTCCTCATCGAAGATCAACACGGTGGGGTCCGCCTGATGAAAGGCTATGACCTTGCCGGTCTCGGAGACGATTATCCCATGATGCGCCCAGCCGTCCCGGGCGCTCTCTGAGTCGGGGACCTTGCCCCACTTCTCGATCCAGTCATAGACCTGGTGACCTCTACCAACGCGCATGGCTCAACCTCCTGATTTTGACCTCGGTGGGCGGGTTCCGGCGGAGAGTTTTTTTTGGACCGGTCGTCGCCAAGCGGAATGGCAGGTATTCTGGCACAACGAGCGTGGGTTGTCGAGACTAACGCAAAGTTACGGTTCAGGCAGAACATTGGTGTACCGGCACCAAGGCTGATGGCCTGCTCAGACGTGACGACGGAGGAAGAAGAGAGCTGGCTGTCGGGACTCCCAGCCTAGTGTCGTTTCGTCAGTCGGGGTGGAGCTTTGTGGCCCAAAGCAACGGTGTCGCGGATGTGACACGGATGTTTGCCGTGCGACAAGAAGGGGGGTCCTGCGGTAGTCCGCCGGGTGCCAACGCGGGGCGTCACTTCCAGGTCTGGCTGGCGACGCCCTTTCGAGGGCTGGTCAGTCCTGGTCAGGCAGGTCGGACAGCGTGAACCGTTGGACTGTCGCCGGCGCTCTCCGCCGGCAAGTAGGGCATTCGCACCTGAGCTCGCGGGGCACTCCCGTGACGTCTCCGAAGACCTGGACAACCATCTCCCGCTCTGTCAGGCCGTACGAGCTTCCGACGGCGAAGAGCTCCTCCAGGCGCCTGGACCTGTCGGCTCGTTCAGTCGCATCGAGCTTGCCACCCCATCGCACCACCCGTGCTGCGTACTCCCCTAGCACTTCCAGGTGGTCGGCTATCGCTGCCTTGTGGTCCCTTAATCCGACTGAGGTCATTTCGGGCCTCCAGGGGGGCTGCCTCCATCCAATTTAGGGGACTGCCTCCATTCCAGTATAGGGTGTTGCCTCCATCCGATATAGAGTGGAGCCACCCTACATCGGATGCGGCGCACCCGTCCCGAACACATCATCCCCTTCGGATGAGTCTCGGGATGAACGAAGGGCCAGCCTAGAGGCGGGAGGCGAACTCCGACGGTCTGCGACTAGCGCCCGTTTAGGACTCTATAGATGTCCACACGGTCGGAGTGGAAGACTTTATCGAGCTCCGCTGACCGTTCGAATTTGTCCAAGCCGTCGCCGCGGTAGTAGAGCCTCTCCACCTGGCCGACGTAGACGTACTCGACGCTATAGCGGTCGAGAATTTCCAGTGCCACGTCGATGTCGGGCGTCTCGTAGATCCGCGCGACGTCGGAGATCCTGCGGCCGACCGCCGTGCTGTAGTCCCAGCGCTGCTGCTCCTGGTGCCACTTCCAGCCCACGATGCTGGGGAGGCCGGTATGTATAGATACGCGACCGCCCCACCGGTAGGTCGGCGTCACCCCTTCCAGTACTACGGGGGACCCCTTGATGTTGCGTTTGAGCCACACGATGCCCTCGTAGTCCGCCTCCAGGTCGATATCGCCTTCTCTGTCGTTGTAGACCGTCCCCTCTATGAAGGCTGCGCCGTCCAACGTGAGGGCCGTGGCATGGCCGTTGAACCTGTCTCTCAGCCGGTCCTGCGTACCCAGCACCGGGTACACGGAGGCCGAGAGCAGCAGCAGGACGAAGGCGCCCACCCAGAGCTTCTTGGTCCACGTCATTCCCAGCAGCGAGGTCCGTCTCCCGTCATAGAGGCGCCACAGCAGGTAGGCCGACGCCAACGCCAGCACGATCCAGATGTGGATGTAGAACTTGAAGATGCTATTCATCCGGTCGATGTCGCCCTCGACCTTCCAGATGTCGAGTCCGATGGCCAGGGCCAGAGCGACGCCGACCGCGAGGCCGACGAAAGCCACGTAAGGCGCATCGTCCCGGTCGCCCATCAGCCGGCGCACCAGAACGACCACGACCGCCGCCAGGAGCAATGCGAGGAACGCGATCGTGCTGGCGATTGCGCCGGAGGCGAACGCCGTCAGCAGGAGGCCCAGGGCCAGGGCGCCGCCTATGGCCCCCAGTGCCCACGCTGGAGCGGAAACGCTGACCCTGGAGTGGCCGGAGTCGTCGCCGGTGACATAGGCCAGAGACCTGAATGCTCGCCGCACGCCGGTCCTCCAGGCCAGCACGAGCCAGTCGCCGAGCTCGGATGCGAAGAACGAGGCGATGACGAAGACGAACAGGCCGTTGACCGCTAGGAACTGCCAGAGCACCGTCCGGTTGGACGTCGACTCGATGCTGGTGAAGAAAGCCTCGTAGTTCAGATGGAACGGAAGGTATGCGATGTAGCCGACCGCGAAGACCAGAAGAGACTTCCCCACCGCCCGGACCATCATGGCCAGTCCAGCGCCGCCGTGCCGGACGAGCTCCGCCAGGAAGACCGAGGCGACCCCTATCGCCAGATAGACCGGTAGGTCCCAGGTGTTCAGCACTCGCAGAGAACCCACCGCCAGTCCCAGCACGGCCAGCCGGGCCACCTCGCCCGGGTCGGTCCCCCAGCGACGGACAGGCGACTGGATTGCCCCCGCAACCAGGGTCAGCGCCAGGCCCAGGGACAGAAGCGCGAATGGTAGGGACATCATGTGCGCGTGGAGGTCGGCGAACAGGAACGTGAAGAACGGGAACTCGGTTATCTCGAATCCCGGCGGGTCCGGCGGCATCATTCGGCTGCTCCGCCAGAAGTCGAAACCGCCGAAGGGCAGGTCTTCCACCAGCACTCGCCATACGCCCTCGCCTACCTGGACGGCGCCGTCCAGATTGCCCAGGACCGTGACGAACACAGCGGCCCCTAGCCCCGCCACCACCGGCGACCAGGCGAGACCCGGCCCTTCCGACAGTCTGGTGGCGAGCTCTCCGCCCGCCGGCGTCACGCGGCCCTCACGGACCCTCCTTCGAGTGGCTTCCGCCAGGTTGTAGACGATGGCGTACGCGCTGGCGGCTGTAAGGGCGAAGAACAGGGGCACCGCCAGATTGAAGGCTACCGCCGGGTCCAGGCCCGTGGCCCTGATCAGCGTCGCGACGATGAACTGGCCCCAGTAGTAGTAGTTCAAGTACCCACCGCCGAACCACGGGTCGTAGGGCGGCATATAGCTGGACCTGAGGACGGCGTTCAGGTAGGCGAAGTCCATCGGCTTCTCGCCGCCGCGGAACGGGTGCCACAGGTCGGGGTTGGCCATTCTTATCGCGACGAAAGCGAGGAAGGCGGCCATGAAGACCGCCTCGCCGAAGGCAATCGTCCGCCATCGGGTCCTGACGAACGCCGACATCTCGCGCCGTCTCAGCAGGAGCACGGTCAACGAGATCGCGGCCAGTACGATCACTGCGGTCGCGATCGACCCGCTCGAAAAGGCCATCCAGCGGAGGCTGGCGAGCAGCCACACCATGAGACCCACGAGCAGGAGCCCCAGGACTTTGGAGAAGAGGTATCCACGGTCCGGCAGAGGCCGGAACACCACGAACGCTATTGGCAGGGCAAGTAGTGCGATGCCCTGGACGACTATGAGCCAGGCCAGCACCGGGTATCGGTTCGTCCAGCCGTCTTCGGAGACGATCTCGCTCCAGGTGCCGCCCTGGCGCTGGGCGGCCGCGTCCTCGTCCGACAACATCAGCCCCATCTCCGAGGCAGGGGTCTCGGATGGAGCATCGGCGGCCAGCGCCGCCGAACTCTCGATGGCGAGGCGGATGACTTCCGGGTCGTAGCGCCCCACGTTCTCGAAGATGAGCACCTTGGGATGGTCGTACACCGTGAAGCTCTCGTCGGCGAACCCCAATCCCAGCGTCAGGGCAGACGGCTTGAATTCGAGGAGGGCGTCCGGCGCCGGAACGCCCGGCCTGCGGAACGTGTCGTCGACGAAGCTGACGCCCGCGAGAGAGGGGTAGGAGGTTTCGAACGTCACCAGCTCGTAGCCCAGCCCACCGGAGAAGAGCTGGCGGTAGTACCCGGCGGAGACCGGGTACCTCTCCGGGATGCGCGGGAGGGTCCCGTAAAGCCGGTTGCTGTAGAACACCATGTAGTCCCCACTGGCAAGAACGTCCGATAGCTGCCGGGTCTTGTGCGGGCTATCGGGCTCGTACATGGGAAGCTCGCCATGCTGGAAGCGGCCCAGGTCGGGAAGCGATTCCTCCCAGTGCTCCTTCAAAACGAACGAGCCGGGCTGCGCGTTCTCGGTGAGCCATTCCGACGCCGTGACCGCCGGGTGCGTCCTGGCGTAGATCGACGTATACGACAGCGCGTAGAAGCCCGTCGCGCCGACCAACGCGGCCAGCCCCGCGATCATCCAGGGACGGAGCCTCGGTCTCGATCGTCGCCAGCGGTCCCACAATTCCACCAGCATCGCCGTGCCGAACAGAAGCAGGAATGGAGTCACCGGCAGCAGGTATCTCAGGAACTTGACCTGATAGCTCCCCGTTATCAAAAGGTAGGGGGCCACCCAGGCCAGCAACAGCACGTTCCGGCGCGATCGTTCGGAGCGGTAGGGCAGTGTTCCGACAAGGGCGGCGACAGCGACCGCGGACGCCACGATGATCGCCAACAAGCCGTGGGTGAGCAAGAGGATCGCTATCGGCAGCCCCCAGCCCAGCCCGAGATAGACAGTCCAGTAGCGCCATCGCATCCCGCTGACGGACGCATACAGCAGGCCGGCCCATACGACGATGCCCAGAGGCCATCCGAGACCCCACGTCGCAAGCTGCCGCACGTGGTACAGATAGGGGGTTGTGTCGATGTACTGCCGCGTGTAGGGATAATCGCGGACGCGTCTGACCATCTCCGACTGCTCGACGAAGTCCTCGTAGAACCGGTCCCAGTCAAGAAACATGTAGGGCTGGACGATAAAAAGGACTATCCCCGACACCGCCACTGCGGCAACAAGGCCCTGGACCGCGCCCCTCCACCGAACCGAGAACTCCCGGCTCGCCGACTCCCGGTCGCCCAGGGCCGCGAACGCGAACATGACGTGGGCCACCAGCAGCGCCGCATAGATGGGGGTCATGCTCACCTTGGTCGCCAGCCCCAGGCCGATGAGAATCCCCGCAATGGCTGAGTCTCGCAGCCTGCCGTGGACCGCGACGCGGTACATGAAGTAGATTGACAGGACGGCGAAGAGCGCCAGCAGGGTGTCGACGGCGAAGAAGTGGCTGAGCTGAATGTGTATCACGGCCAGCGCGGCGAGCAGGGACGCAAGGAGCCCGACCCTGCGTCCAAAGAGACGGGTCCCCAACAGGAAGATGACCAGCACGGTGCCCACGTCGGCCACAGCCGACACCGCTCGGCCCGCGATCCTCAGGTCCGATAGGCCCTCACCCGGCCCCAGCTCGTAGACGAGCTCCACCCCCTTCAGCAGGTAGAGCGGGAAGCTCCCATACGGGAACCATCTCGGGTTCCAGGGGCTCTCGTCCGCGTCGAACAACGCTCCCAGGTTGCCGAGAGTAGGTGGAGAGATTTGCTCGACCTTGGCCAGTATGGCGCGCTCGTCCGGATGGGGCGTGTAGGAGTAACCACGGTCCCAGTTCAGGCCATAGAGCCGGAGTCCCAGTGCCAGGGCGAGGACGGCAAGCACCGCGAACAGCACGAGGTCGTCGCGACGGAGCGCGGAAAGCAGCGCCCGTTCCCTGGACCGCGAGGACCACCTGTAGATCGAATGCATAAGCAATTGGCCATGCGTCGCGGGCTCAACGCGCCGCCCGCGGTCGGTGGCCTGCTTATTCTACGTTATGTCGCTAATGGAGGGATTGGGGCAACCTCACCCCCGTTCCCCCTCTCCACCGCCGTGGAGAGGGGGTGCCGTAGACCTAGGGCTCACAGTGTCCTACTTGGGGGCGAGGTTTCTTCAGCTTCTCGCGTATCCTCGCCAGCACCGCGTCCAACCGACTCCATCACCTGACCATTCTGGAAGCGGAGCACGCGCAGGCCTCTGGTTTCGAGGAACTCCTGACGAACGGCGTCGTGTTCTCGCGATTGTTCATGGATCGGCCCGTCCAGCTCGACAACCAGCCGTGTCTGAGGGCAATAGAAGTCCACGATAAATCGGTCGACGGAGTGTTGCCTGCGGAACTTGAACCCAGCCAGCCGGCGATCGCGTAGCCGCTGCCATAGCAAATCTTCGGCGGGTGTCGGATTACGGCGCATCCGCTGTGTCTCAGGCTTGAGACGCCCCCAAAGACGGCCGAGTGCCGACCGATTTGCGTTCTCTCGTGAGTTCAGGCGTCCTTCTCCCCAGTCGTTTCAACCTCACCCCGTTCCCCTCTCCACAGCCGTGGAGAGGGGGCGCCGTAGACCCAGGGCCCACGGTGTCCGAGCTGGGGGTGAGGTTACCGGGCGAGGTTCACACCCGGGCGAATCTCTGTGCCTGGTCGACGATGTCGAGCCCGGCCGATTCGCTCCACGCTGCGAGAAGCTGTTGGGTTATGGGCCCGGGCTTGCCGTCCGCCACCTGACGCTTGTCCACCCGGGTCACGGGCAGGACGCAGTAGCTGGTGCTGGAGAAGAAGGCCTCGTCGGCGTTGTACAGGTCGTAGGGCTGGAGCTCCCCCTGCTCTAATGGGACGTCCATCTGTCGGGCCAGGTCCATGACCATGCCCCGTGACACGCCCTGCAGGAGGTCCCGTGACCCCGCGGTCCGGATGACGCCGTTGGTAACCAGGAAGACGTTGTAGCCTGTCCCCTCCGTGATGTTGCCATCGGTGTCGGTGAGGATGGGCCAGGCCTCGGGATCGACGTCGGCGGCCTCGAGATCGGCCAGGGCGAAGTTCATCCTGCTGTAGTGCTTGATCTTGGGGTCCAGCGAGTCGGGAGAGTAGCTGCGTGTTCTGGTGATGACGCCGTGGGCGCCCGATTCGTAGAGCGAGACATAGCTCTTGAAGTCGACGGCGGCGACCTTGACGCAAACGTTAGGCGACCCGGCGTCGCGGGTCCGGCGTCCCAGGCCCCTGGTTACGAACTGGGTGATCGTGAAGTCGCCAACCTCGGGGCGCGAGCTCTCGTTCCTGCGCACGACCTCCTCGCTGATGTCTAGCATCTCATCAGATGTGAGGCCAGGATCTATGCGGACAAACTTGAGCGACCGGTACAGCCGATCGACGTGCTGTTTCAGCCGGAAGCTCTTTCCGTTGAACGTCCTGGCCACGTCGAATACGACGTCGCCGCTCATGAAGGCCCGGTCCAGGGGGTCGATCTTCACCTGGCTGAAGGGGACCCATTCGCCATTCCAATATGTGATGTAGTCTGCCATCGCGTTCCTCCCAAAGGTGTGTATCGGGCGGATTATACGCCCCCTGACGGCTCCAGGATAGCGACTCAAGTCCAGAGGCCAAGGACCATCCGACATCCGGGATGCCTCGAATAGGGCCTATGCTATAATCCGGGGCCGGGGAGAGGTGGCCGAGCGGATTAAGGCGCTGGTCTCGAAAACCAGTATGGGAGCAATCTCATCGCGGGTTCGAATCCCGCCCTCTCCGCAGAGTAGGTCGCAGGCCGTACTCCGAGACTCCCGCCTTCCTGCGGGAGTCTTCGAGTCGAAGCTCTTAGTCGAAGCTCTTATAGGACTTTGGCCTCGCCTCGCGGAGAGGTGCTAGAGCGGACGAATAGGCGCGCCTGGAAAGCGCGTGTCCCTTACCGGGGACCATGGGTTCGAATCCCATCCTCTCCGCCATCATCGTAATGTCCCACGGCTCTGGCAGGCGAGCCGGCCGGCCTTCCAAGATTGTTCGAATCCCCAGACCGGTAGCGGAATCGTCGCGCTCGGAAACCGGCGGCCCGATAGGCCTGTGCTAGAATCATAGCTGCTCATGGACACCAACGAGCTCAAATACTGGATAGCGTTCAACCGTATCCCGAGGATAGGCCGGGTCCGGTTCGAGCTGCTCGAGGACCGCTTCTCAAGCCTGGCTGGCGCCTGGGAGGCGAGCGTCTCGGAGCTGGTGGCCGCCGGACTCGACGATGGCACCGCCAGGCAGGTTGGGACGCGCAGGCCGAAGATCGATCCCGACGTGGAACTTCAGCGGCTTGTCGAGGCCGGCATACAGGCGATCACGTGGCACGACTCGGACTACCCACCCAGGTTGAAAGAGGTCTACGACCTGCCGCCGGTGCTCTACGTTCGCGGCACGCTGCTGCCCGAGGACGAGCGGTCGGTCGCGGTGGTTGGGACGCGCAGGCCGACCGCCTACGGGCGCGAGGCCGCCTACCAGCTGGCGTCCGACCTCGCTCGGTCGGGTATCGTGATCGTGAGCGGACTGGCGCGAGGGATCGACGCGGTGGCACACCGGGCGGCCCTCGAAGCCGGGCAGAGGACCGTCGCCGTAATGGGCAGTGGGCTCGACGTGATGTACCCGAGGGAGCACGCCAGGCTGGCGGACGAGATCGCTGCGAACGGAGCGGTCATCTCCGAGCATCCGCTGGGCGTCCGTCCCAACTCCCAGAACTTCCCGAGACGCAACCGCATCATGAGCGGCATGACCCTCGGAACAGTCGTGGCCGAGGCCGGCTTCGGCAGCGGCGCGTTGATTACGGCCAGACACGCATTGGAGCAGAACCGCGAGGTGTTCGCCGTGCCCGGCAACATTTTCTCACCCGGAAGCGCGGGGACCAACCGGCTGATCAAGGACTCGGCGGCCAAGCTCGTCTCGGACCACCTGGACGTCCTTGAGGAGCTAAACCTGTCCTCGGTCGGACAGCAGATCGAGATGGCGGCCCTCTTCCCTGAGGACGATACGGAGTCGCAGGTGCTGAGTTACGTTACCTTCGATCCGGTCCATATAGATGAGGTAACGCGTGCCGCAGCCTTGCCTGTCTCCACCGTGACCGGTGCGCTGGCGGTCATGGAGATCAGGGGACTCGTCAGGCACGTCGGCGGAATGAACTACATCAGGCTGCGAGAAGCGGCCGCAGAATATCAGGCGGTGTAACGAATGGCAAAGGACTTGGTAATAGTGGAATCGCCGGCCAAGGCGCGCACGGTGGGGCGTTTCCTGGGGAACAAATATGTGGCGAAGGCGTCGATGGGACACGTTCGAGACCTACCCCGCGGCAAGATGGGGGTCACGATAGACGAGGCCGGTTTCCACCCGACTTACGCGACGATGGGGGACAAGAAAAAGGTCGTTTCCGAGCTGGCCAAGGCGTCAAAGGAAGCCGACTACGTATACCTGGCCACCGACCCGGACCGCGAGGGTGAGGCCATCTCATGGCACCTGATACACGCGGCCAAGATAGACGAGTCCAAGGTCCGCAGGGTCGTCTTCCACGAGATCACCAAGGACGCGATACAGGAAGCCTTCGATAACCCCCGGACGCTGGACGTGAACCTGGTCGACGCACAGCAGGCCCGGAGAATACTCGACAGGCTTGTGGGCTATCGTCTGAGCCCGGTCCTCTGGGGGAAGGTCCGACGTGGGCTCTCCGCAGGCAGAGTTCAGTCTGTGGCCTTGCGCCTGGTGGTCGACCGCGAGCGGGAGATCACCGCGTTCGTCCCCAAGGAGTATTGGACCATCGACGCTACGCTGGCGAAGTCGACCGAGAGTGGCAGAGCCGCCACCTTCGATGCCAGGCTCCACTCGATCAAGGGCAAGAAGGGCAAGCTCGAAATCCTCGACGATGACGCGGCGAGGAAGATCACCGCGGACCTGGAAGGGACTGCCTATGAGGTCTCCTCGGTCCGCAAAAGGGAGACACGTCGCCGTCCCGCCGCCCCGTTCATCACCAGCACGCTGCAACAGGAGGCTTCCAGGAAGCTCCGGTTCAATGCCGGACGTACCATGCGTGTGGCCCAGCAGCTTTACGAGGGCCTGAGCGTCGGCGATGAGGGTTCGGAGGGCCTCATAACGTATATGCGTACCGACTCGACTAACGTCGCGGCATCGGCCTTGCAAGAGGCCAACCGGTACATCAAGAGCAAGTTCGGACCTGAGTACGCCGACAAGCCCAGGTACTACAGAAAGAAGGTCAAGGGCGCCCAGGAAGCCCACGAGGCCATACGGCCTACGTCCATCCAGAGGGCGCCGGATTCGGTCCGCCCGCACCTCACCTCGGAGCAGTTCCGGCTCTACGACCTGATCTGGAAGCGGATGCTCTCCAGCCAGATGAACGATGCGTTGTTCGACTCGACGACCGTGGACATTGCAGCCGATGGCAAGGCGTCTGGGACCGGCTACGTATTCCGGGTATCGGGCTCAGTGCTCAAGTTCCCGGGCTTCCGAGTGCTCTATATGGAGGACCGGGACGAGGATGCGGAGGACGAGGAAGAGGGAACGACCTCGCTGCCGGTCCTGGAGAAGGGGGACGGCCTCGACTGCCGCGGACTGAAACCGGAGCAACACTTCACACAGCCGCCTCCTCGTTACAGTGAGGCGACGCTCATCCGAGCGCTGGAGGAGCAGGGCATCGGCCGCCCGAGCACCTACGCGCCGATCATCGCGACGATCATGGACCGGGACTATGTCCGCAGGGAGCAGGGACGGTTCACGCCGAGCAAACTTGGGATGGCGGTCACCGACCTGCTCACCATGCACTTTCCGGATGTCATGGACGTCGGTTTCACAGCCCGGGTAGAGGAGGAGCTGGACGACATCGCCAGCGGCGAGCGTGAGTGGACTCCGGTCCTCAGAGAGTTCTACGAGCCCTTCGATCGGGCGACCGAGAAGGCGATGAAAGAGGCCGAGAGGGTCCCCAGAGACCAGATCGACGAGGAGACCGACGAGTCCTGTGAGAAGTGCGAGCGGCCCATGGTGATCAAGTCGGGCCGCTTCGGCCGGTTCCTCTCGTGCAGCGGGTTCCCCGAATGTCGCAACTCGCGGCCCCTGCTCAAGCGCATGGGCGTCGACTGCCCCGAGTGCGGAGGCGACCTCGTGGAGCGAAAGAGTCGAGGGAAGGGGAGAGGCGGCAGGACCTTCTACGGCTGCTCCAACTACCCGACCTGCAACTTCGCCATCAACAGGCGGCCGCTCCCCGAGCCCTGTCCCGAGTGCAATGGACTGCTGCTCGCGTCGGGCCGGACCAACGTCTCCTGCAATGCATGCGAGTACACGGGTCCGGTGCCCGAGTCGGAGCCGGTCGGGCAGGCCGTTTAGTCGGGGCCGGCACCCCGGCACGCCTCAGCCCGGCCCCGGAAATCTGAGAGATACTGGACCGCCCATCGCTGGATGTCAGCCCTGGAGTCGCGTAGCGTAGCGGCTATGGACGAGCGACGATGGCGGGCCCTCATCGACCGGTTCGAGATATACTTGGCGGCCGACCGGGGCCTGGCCGCTCTCACGGTCCGCAACTACAAGACCGACGTCGAGCCGCTGCACGACTATATGCAGCGCCGAGAAATCGCTGATCTGACGGCCCTGGACCGGAGCTCCCTGCGCGGTTACCTCGCGTGGCTCGGGGAGCTTGGATACGTCAGGGCAAGCATAGTCAGGAAGCTCAGCGTCCTCCGAACGCTCCTGAAGTGGCTGCTGAGCACAGGTCTCATCGAGAGGGACCCTCTGCCCAACCGTGGAGTCATGAAGCTGGAACAACGCCTGCCCCGGTTCCTGTCGCGGGACGAGGCGGCCAGGCTGGTCCAGGCCCCCGAGATGTCGAACGCCCTGGGACCGCGTGACCGCGCGCTGCTCGAGCTGGTGTACGGTGGGGGGCTGAGGGTGAGCGAGGCGCGGGACCTCAACGTCGGCGACGTGAATCTGAACGCGAGAGAGGTCAGGGTGGTGGGCAAAGGTTCCAAGCAGAGGGTCGTGCTGATCGGCGAGGCCGCCCGCGACGCCCTTGGCCTTTACCTCGGTGAGGTCCGGCCCAAGCTGGCGAATCACTTGAGCGCCAGCGCACTGTTCCTCAACCGCCTCGGGGGGCGTCTGAGCCAGCGCAGCATCCAGGAGAAGGTCCGGAAGTACGCCGGAGGCGTTGGGCTCGGCTCCGGTGTGCACACCCACACGCTGCGCCACTCGTTCGCCACGCACCTGCTGGAGGGAGGGGCCGACCTCAGGCACGTCCAGGAGCTCCTGGGGCATGCCGGCCCAGCCACCACGCAGATATACACCCACGTGACGGCGGCGAGCGCGAGGTCCGTCTACATGGGGGCCCATCCGCGAGCCACCGGCACAGAGCCTTCCGGCGGCGCCCCGGTCCGCAAACCGGATACTCCTCAGACCCGGCGGATCGAGGACAGCGAAGACGAAGCCGCCGGAGGTGACGGCCCATGAGGTTCCTGGTGATCAACGGACCGAACCTCAACTGGTTGGGCCGAAGGGAACAGTCTATATACGGCCTCAGGACATCCGACGACGTCGAGGCGGCCGTGTCAGAGAGGGCGCTGGAGCTTGACGTGGAGGTCGACTTTTTCCAGTCGAACCACGAGGGCGCCATCATCGACTACCTCCAGGAGCAAGCGGAGGACGCCGGCGGTGTCATAATCAACGCCGGTGCGCTTACCCACTACGGGCTATCCCTGAGAGACGCGCTGGTGGACTGCAGGCTGCCGGTAGTGGAGGTGCACCTTTCCAACATCCATGCGCGGGAGGAGTTCCGCCGCCACTCGGTGGTTGCCCCTGTCGCCGTGGGACAGATCGCCGGTCTGGGATGGTACGGCTACGTCCTCGCCCTGGAGTTCCTGGCGAGTCGCATCAACGACCCGGCCTGATCCCGCTCGCTCGTAAAGTCCCAGGGATTGCCCGACCCTCGCCAACCTCGGACTCAATGGTGTTCAATCAAATCTGTTAACTAGCCAGTGGTCTGTCATTCCGATCGGAGAGAGGAATCTGGTCGGGCGGGGCTCGATGGAGGCCTGCATGAGTCCCACCTCCTGATCCCTCGTCGACCTTCTCGGGAAGGACTCCTCGGGATGACAGTAGGTGTCTGGCCGACTTCGACTGTTAATGACCATCAGTGCGGGGACTCCAATAACCGTATGACCCTGGTCCCACCCTGCCAGCGCATGGACAGCACGGCTTTTCATGGTTTAGAGTGTCTGATGGGCCTCGTCACGCCTGGCCCATCGCGTCCGCGAAACTGAAATCCGAAGGCTGTTTATGAGCGTCAATAACAGGCTGACCGGGCTGAGGGAATCGCTGGCGGAAAACGAGATCGACGGCATTCTCGTCTCCGCTCCCGAGAATCGCCGATACGTCTCCGGGTTCACAGGCTCGGCTGGATACCTGTTGGTATCGGATGACGACGCGGTGCTGGCCACCGACTTCCGGTACGTCGAGCAGGCAGGCCGGCAGGCTCCCGGCTTCCGGGTCGAGCGCATAGCAGCCGCCTACAAGTGGCTGCCGGACCTCATGTCCGGGATGGGGGTCCAGCGGCTGGGGTTCGAGGGGCACGATCTCACCGTCGCGACCCACACGGCCCTGGCCAAAGTCATCGAAGACTCCAACGGCTCGGGCGGCCACGAGCTGGTGCCGGTCGACGGTGTCGTGGAGAAGCTGAGAGCCTTCAAAGACCCGGAAGAGTTGTCCCTTCTCACCAGGGCCGTTGAGATCGCCGACCAGGCGTTGGACCGCGTCGCCCCGACCATAGCGCCCGGGGTCCTTGAGAAAGACGTCGCCTGGGAGCTCGAAAAGTCGATGCGCGAGGCGGGCGCAGAAGCGATCTCGTTCGACATAATCGTGGGCGCGGGCCCCAACGGCGCGCTGCCGCACCACAGAGCCGGTGAGACCGTGATAGCCGATGGCGCCCCGGTCGTCATCGACATGGGCGCGACCTACGAGGGCTACTGCAGCGACCTGACCCGCACCGTGTTCGTCGGAGAGCCCGACGACAAGTTTCGCGAGGTCTATGGCACCGTCCTCAAGGCCCAGCTTGAAGCCGAGGAGAGGGTCAGGCCCGGCATGACCGGCGCGGAGACGGATGCCATATCCAGAGAGATCATATCCGATGCCGGGTACGGCGATAACTTCGGCCACAGCCTGGGCCACGGCGTCGGACTGGCAGTCCACGAGTCACCCGGGGTCGGCCCCAGGTCCGAGGACCCACTGGAGAACGGGATGGTGTTCACCCTCGAGCCCGGCATATATCTGTCGGGATGGGGCGGCGTCCGTATCGAGGACATGGTCGTGCTTGAGAACGGTCGGGCCCGAGTCCTAAGCAGGGCTCACAAGCTCACCTTGTGACGGGTGGAAATGTAGTGTCTCGCATATGGCTTTACGCCAGCCGGGCTTCCGTCGGCTCGCCCGCCTACCCTCGTCTTTCCGGCGGAAGCCGGAATCCAGAGACGCGCCGACTGGATCCCGGCCTTCGCCGGGATGACGAGTTCTGTAGCAAGCTGTTTACGGCACACTACACTAAGCATGGTGGGGGGACGAGCTAAGACCAGGAGGCGATCATGACCATAGGCCACGGCGAGCTACGCAAGGGGATGGCTATAGACCTCGACGGCGAGGCCCACTTCGTTCTCGACGTAACCCGCACGAAGAAACAGCAGCGCGCCCCGGTGATACGCATCAAGATGCGGGAGCTGCGGACCGGCCGGATGGTCGAGCGGACGTTCCAGGGCTACGACGTCAAGCTTACCCCCGCCGCAATCGAGCGACGGGACGCCCAGTACATCTACAACGACGGCGACCACTACTACTTCATGGACACGGAGACGTTCGACCAGTTCCCTCTGACCGGGGAGCAGGTCGGCGAGGCCCTGAGGTTCCTGGTGGACCAGACCACCGTACAGGTGGTCGCGTATCAGGACGAGCCGGTGGCCATTGAGCTGCCTACCACGGTCGATCTTGTGGTGACCGACTCCCCGCCCGGGCTCAAGGGCGACACCGCTCAAGGCGGCACGAAGCCCGCGACACTGGAGACGGGGTTGAAGGTCCAGGTGCCGCTATTCGTCAACGAGGGCGAAAAGGTCAGGGTCGACACCAGAACCGGGGAGTACCTGTCGAGGGTCTGACATGCCGGTCTACGCGGTCTCCCAGGTCGCGGCCTATCTCAGGGACTTGGTCGAGCGGGACGGCCTCGTGCGCGACATATGGGTCAGCGGCGAGGTGGCCAATCGTACGACCTCCGGCGCCGGACACGACTACTTCACACTGTCCGATGGCCGGGGGTCACTCCGCTGCGTGATGTTCAACAGCGTCGCCGGCCACGAGCGGCTAGGCGACGGCGGCGCGGTCATCGCCCACGGACGCGTCTCCTTCTACGTTCCGCGTGGCGACCTGCAGCTCATCGTCGATCTGGTCCAGCCGGAGGGTGTCGGCGAGCTTCAGCTCAAACTGGAGGAGCTCAAGCAGAAGCTTCGCACGGAGGGCCTGTTCGACGAGTCCCGCAAGCGTCCCCTTGCCAGGTTTCCCCGCCGGGTGGGCGTGGTCACGTCCCCGACAGGCGCCGTGTGGCACGACATACGGAACGTCGTCAACCGGCGCTACCCTCTAGTGGAGCTGGTTCTTGCGCCGGCTCCCGTGCAGGGCGAGCGGGCGGCCGCTGGGATTGTCGACGCTCTGAGCTCTCTTGGAGAGACCGCTGGCATCGACGCGATACTGCTGGCCCGCGGAGGCGGCTCCGAGGAGGACCTGTCGTCGTTCAATGAGGAGGCGGTGGCTCGGGTCATCTTCGCCAGCGCGGCGCCGGTGGTGACCGGCATCGGCCACGAGACCGACGTGACGATAAGCGACATGGTCGCCGACCACAGGGCTCCGACGCCTTCAGCCGCGGCCGAGCTGGTGGTGCCAGACCGGTCGGAGCTTACGGCTAGGATGGCGGTCGCCCGCAGCGCATTGAGCTCCGGCGCGACATCGCACCTGGCCGCGAAGGGCCTCTCGATCGAGGACCTGGGGCGCAGGCTCCATCGGAACAGGCCCGACCCGGACTCGCTGCGCATCAGGATCGACGAGCTGCTCAGGACCGCGCAGACACATCTCAGGCACGACCTGGCGGTCAAGGCGGAGCGTTTCGAGGCCCTCAGACAGGGCCTGGCATCGCTGAGCCCCAGGCAGACTCTGAGGCGGGGGTACGCCATCGTCCAGCGACTCGATTCAGGGGGCGGCGAGGTGGTCACCGACGCCGCTCAGGTCGCGACGGGCGACCGGCTCGAAGTGACCCTTGATCGAGGAGGGCTCGAAGCAGAGGTGACAGCCTCGCGGACCGGCGACCGCGAGCAGGACGTCGAGACGAACCGCTAAGCCTAAGCAGGACGGAAGAAAGAGGTGAACCCATGACTCAGCCTGTTGTCTCATACCCAGTCCAGTTCTCGGTGGAGTTTCCCGACAGACCGCTTGAGCGACTCAGCTCCTTCCTCAGACTGTTCACAATCATCCCAATAGGGATCGTCCTGGGCCTATTCGAAGGGGCGGCCGGTGGGCTCGTGGTCGGTCAGACTCTGCTGATGATCCTCTTCCGCCGCAAGTATCCCAGGTGGTGGTTCGACTGGAACGTCGCCCTGATGAGGCTTCAAAACCGCGTCCTGGCATATCTATTCCTGCTGAGGGACGAGTACCCGTCTACCGATGAGGAGCAGGCCGTTCATCTCGACATCCCCTATCCTAACGTCGAGACCGAGCTAAACCCGTGGCTGCCGCTGGTAAAGTGGCTCCTGGCCATTCCCCACTATGTGGCGCTGTTCTTCCTGTACGTCCTTCTGGTCTTCGTTGTGATGGCCGCCTGGTTCGCCATCCTGTTCACGGGACGCTACCCCAGGGATCTGTTCGCCTACGTAGTCGGGACAATGCGGTGGACCAATCGGGTCGTAGCCTACGCGTTCATCCTGACCACCGACCAATACCCGCCGTTTCAGCTCAGGAGCTAGGAATGTCGGAAAGAGCCCAGGATCCAGATCTGAACAGCCTTAGCTTCGAACAGGCGCTGGAACGCCTGGACCTGACCGTAAAGGCGATGGAGTCGGGCGGGCTGAGCCTGGCCGACGCGACCCGGCTGTTCGAGGAAGGCATGAAGCTCGCCCAGGTTTGCAACCGGATGCTGGCGTCCGCCGAGCTGCGTATATCCAGGATCCAGACCGCTTACGGCGAACAGATGCAGATGGGAGACGAGGAAGGCGGCGGCGCCGCTCTGGCGGACCCGCCTTGCTGAGGGCCGATTTCCACATGCATACACGCTTCTCGCCGGACTCCGATATGTCCCCGGAGAGGCTGGTGGCCCGCTGCCTCAAAATGGGCCTCGACTGCGTCGCCGTCACCGATCACAACACCATCGAGGGCGCTCGCGCCGTTGAGAGCCTGGCGCCCTTTATGGTGATCATCGGGGAGGAGGTCCGGTCCGCCGATGGGGAGGTCACCGGCCTGTTCCTCAAAGAGACGGTCCCGCCGGGGCTGACCGCCGTGGAGACGGCCAGCAGGATCAAGGACCAGGGCGGGGTCGTCTCGATTCCTCACCCCTTCGACAGGTTTCGGCGCGAGGTCATCAGCCGGGAGGCGCTGGACGAGGTCGTGCCCTACGTCGATGTCATCGAGGTGTTCAACTCACGCAACAGCCTGGACGCCGACAACCGCAAAGCCCGAGAGTTCGCCGACGAGCACGGACTGCTGGCCTCGGCGGTGAGCGATGCCCACATCCCCCTGGAGCTAGGCCGCACGTACGTTGAGATGCCCGAGTTCGACGGCACGCCTGAGCGATTCCTGGAGGCCCTGGCCCAGGGCCGCATCGTCGCCAACCGCACGTCGCCGC
This sequence comes from uncultured Dehalococcoidia bacterium, assembly GCA_964528205.1. Lineage (GTDB taxonomy): Bacteria > Chloroflexota > Dehalococcoidia > Lucifugimonadales > CAZGRI01 > CAZGRI01. Next base: position 19,287 of record CAZGRI010000011.1, read on the forward strand.
TGGTCCACATCTTGACAACGTGGACCAAGCTCAAGAGGCGGCTCTTCTCGCCGTAGCCCGGCAACTGACGCCATGCGAGGACTGACAGCTTACGAGGCCTGTGCTAAGCTCGGAGTGCCATCGACGCCCCGTGAGTCGGGTACCACCTGAGGGGAACAGGAGGAGCGAGACATGGCGACCGGCGCCCGGACGACCAGCCAACCTTCAGCGAACCTCGAGAAGCTGGTGGAGCGTGTGGAGGAGGCGGCAGCGGACCCAATATACGCCTACCGCAAGGACCTGTGGACACGTCACCTTCGCGGTGAGAAAACGGCCAAAGCCCCGGTCTACGTCCTCCTCGTGGGTGGTGTTTCCGTGGCATGGCAGGAACTGATCCCGCCGGAAACACTGGTCTCACAGGACCCTGTGGAGCGGGCCATCGAGCTGCAGCTCCGCCAGAAGGTGTACAGGCACGACCACGTGCCGGATGACAACGTGCTTGTGCCGACGGTGTGGATCAAGCCCGTGCGGCCGGAGATATCCCCGGGGGACGTGGACAGCCCCAGCATGAAAGAGATGGCTTCGCGCCCCGCTCCCTCACACTATGGGGACACATACAAGGAGTCGATGGAGGCGGCGCGGCTATGGGGCCTCCCATTTCAACGGGTCTGGACTGGTGATTCCGGCGGCGCATACAGGGTGGAGCCGGCTGTCGCGTCCGGGGATGACCTGTCGCGTCTCCACCACCCAGCCTACGAGGTGAACGAAGAGGCCACACAGGCCCTCTGGGAGCGCGCTTCGGAGCTGGTAGGCGGAAGGCTTCCTGTCAAGTTCGCGACCGATGAGCTCGCGGGCAGCCCCACGGAGACGATGGTGGACCTGCTCGGAATCGAGCCGGTCCTGTACGGAGTGATCGAGCGTCCCGACTTCATCCACCGGGTAATGGAGCTCATCACCGAAGGCTATATCGCCTACCACCAGGCCCGGGAGGCCGCCGGCGCCATCGATGCCGAGGAGAGCTGGGCGTCCCGGGTCCACTATGAGGAGCTACCGGAAGGCACCGATCCCCATCTCCTGACCAGCACCTGGGCGTCGATCGCGGCACAGAGCCTGTGCGGCCTATCGCCGGCGATGTACGAGGAGTTCATTCAGCCCTACCACGACAGGCTGGCGGCGATACTCGGCGAACGGCGGATCTACTACCATGGCTGCGAAGACCTGACGGCGAAGATTCCGATCATCCGCCGGCTTCCCAACCTGCGCCGGTTTTGCGTCTCGCCCTGGACGAACCTTGAGGTGGCGGCCGAGCAGCTTGGGCGGGAGTTCGTACTCGAGACCCACGTCCACCCGACTGACACCCTCTACGCGCACACGCCGGACGAGATGCGCAAAGCGCTGGAGCGAATCATGGAGGTCGCCGGCGACTGCGTGTTGGATATCTGCTGCGAGGTCCACTCGGTGGGTCCCGACCCATCTGCGGTGACCACCTGGTCGCAGATCGCCCAGGAGGTCACCGAGCGCCACGCGTGACGTCCCGGCAGGTGCCGTTTCCCGCTCAAGGCTTCGCCTGGACTCGGATGGCCTCGCCCCGGCGGGATGTCATTCTCGTCCGACCCCTCGGAGAGCGCAGCGAAGAATCCGGTGGTGGGGCAGGGCCGCACCTGCTTGAGCCACCCTACAAGACGCTCCAGACACTTCCTGTGGCCCTCCAAGGATCCGGAAGCGTGGCGCGGACAGACCGCTCGCGGAGCGTGACTTGATCCCACCTACCAGAACCTCGCCTACCGCCTATTCCAAGGCGGAAGGTTGCCGTCATGTGCCCCTTTGTATTCGCGATTGAGTTCATCCTCCACGGCGGACCCGCGCTCGCCAGGAAACCAAGCTACTTCAGCAACACTGATGAACGCCTCTTGTAACAGGTAACCGTGAAGCCGTTGCGTGGTCTCGCCGCCGACCCCGCCAAGATAGTTGCCGAGCATTCTCCGTCGGAATCTGCCCGTGCCGCCTATTTAGAGAATCTCCCCCGTTTCGTCATTCCGCAGGGCATAGCCACACTCGAAGTCGCCATGGTCAGGTAGGTCAGACAAGGAAAGGGCGTCCAGCAAAACCCAGTCCGCACCCGCCAACAGCGCCAACATAGCACCTCCAATCCTGGCAATCTCATCTCCGAAGTCGTGCACACCAGTGGAGTAGGGCGCCGTCTTCGATCTGCCTCACACCACCACCACGTCGTTCTCCAGGACGCCGATGCCCTCGATCTCGATGACGACGATGTCGCCCTCATGCAGCGTCACCTCGGGCGGTGGCACGATGCCTGTGCCCGTCAGCACCGTGGTCATGTTCGGCACCAGGTTGTGCCGCTGTAGCCAGTCCGCCAGCTCGTCACAGGTCCGCGCCATGGAGGACGTGGACGTCTCTCCCGAAAACAGCTCTACGCCATCTCGCACTATCGAGAGACCAACGGCGAGATTGTGGGGGTCGCCGAGTGAGTCGGCGGTGACCAGACACGGCCCTATGGAGCAGCAGCGGTCGTAGACCTTTCCCTGTGGCAGGTAGAGAGGGTTTTCGCCCTCGATAGCGCGACTGCTGACATCGTTCCCTATTGTGTATCCCAGGATCTCGCCCCGGAACAGGACGAAGGCGAGCTCGGGCTCGGGCACGTTCCACTCGGAATCGCCCCTGATTCCCACCGACTCGAAAGGCCCCATGCACCGCTGTGGGGTCGCTTTCAAAAAGAGCTCGGGCCTGTCGGCGCCGTACACCATGGAGTAGACGTCGGGTGTCTCGCTCTCGCGGCGTCGCTCCATCTCGCTGGTCTTGTACGTAACGCCTGCCGCCCACACCTCCGGCGGCTCGTACGGCCGGTCCAGCCCAAGTTCGCCGGTCCCGTCCCTGGATTGGTCGATGACCTTGGACAGGTCGTGAGTTTCAGGCTCCCCAGACTGGAGAATGTTCGACGTTACCGAGTCCATCGTCATTCCCGAGAGCGACGCCGCCAGCGCCAGGTCCTCCACATCGGTGATGTCCTCGGCAACGGACGTCAGGTCCGACAGGACGCCGTCCTCGGTCTCGACCGCCAGGATTGGCTCGCCACCGGACGCGAACAGCCTGTAGTACTTCATGCGGCAGACTCCTCTGAACAGGTAAAAGCTGAGGCCAATATTACACCAGGGAGCGCGGTCAGGTTTCAACGAAAACCGCGTCACCTAACGTTGACATTGAGTCGGAGGCGACCCTATACTCTTGCCAACCGGGAGGGACGCTGCCTAGATGGTCAGCCCTGCGATCTTCAACCGCCTGAAGGCATCGTGACGGTGGCCCCGGCCACCGTCCTTCGATTCCGCTCCCTACTCGAACTGTCCCCACCGCCAACCGCCTCCCACGTCACCTACCCGTACTCTGTCCCGAGACATTCCGGGGCTCTCGTTTTGACCGCCGGCTCCTTTGAGTGCGTGACCCCATGACCAGCTTTGTTTTCGTCACGGGAGGCGTGGTCAGCTCGGTCGGCAAGGGCATAACCGTGGCCTCCCTGGGACGCATCCTCAAGAGCAGAGGCGTGTCGGTCTCCGTCTTGAAGCTGGACCCCTACCTCAACGTCGACCCCGGCACCATGTCGCCGTACCAGCACGGCGA
>CAZGRI010000011.1:22908-29148 GCA_964528205.1 uncultured Dehalococcoidia bacterium
TGTTCGTGACAATGGACGGCAGTGAGACAGACCTGGACCTGGGGCACTACGAGCGGTTCATCGACGTGAACCTCACCAGCTCTTCGAACCTCACCGCCGGGCAGATCTACAGCGAGGTCATCGCCCGCGAGCGGAAGGGCGAGTTCCTGGGCCGTACGATCCAGGCGATCCCTCATGTCACCGACGCCATCAAGCGGCAGATGCACGAGCTTGCCGAGGAAAGCGGTGCGGACGTCATCGTCGTCGAGGTCGGTGGAACGGTCGGCGACATAGAAGGCCTCCCTTTCCTCGAAGCCATCCGGCAGATGCGGAACGAGGTCGGCAGAGACAACGTTTTCTACGCCCACGTAACCTTCTTGCCCTACATATCCTCGACCGGAGAGCTCAAGACCAAACCGACGCAGCACAGCGTGCGGGAGCTGCGAAGCATCGGAATCCAGCCCGACGCCATCCTGTGCCGGAGCGACCACGAGGTCACCGAGGACATCACCGACAAGATCGTCGTCCACTGCGACGTTCCCGCCCGAGGTGTGATCACCCTCCCAACCGTCTCCACGGTCTATGAGGTGCCCTTGATTCTCGAGGAGCAGGGCCTCGGAGACCTCATCGTTGAGACACTGGGAATCGGGACTGCCGGGCGCGACATGGCCGGATGGCGCCAGATGGTTGAGACGATAAACACCCCCAAGAAGTCGCTGAACATAGCGGTCGTCGGCAAATATGTCGACCTGCACGACTCCTACATCTCCGTGAGGGAGGCGCTCCTGCACGCGGGTCTCTACCACAACAGGGATATCGAGGTGCAGTGGGTCCCGTCGGAGGAGGTGGAGCAGGAGGGCCCCGACGGGTTCCTTCACTCCGCAGGCGGCATCGTAATCCCCGGCGGGTTCGGCCCCAGGGGCGTCGAGGGCATGATCGAGACGGTGAGGTACGCTCGGGACCACGAAGTCCCGTATCTAGGCCTCTGCCTGGGCATGCAGGTCATGGTCGTCGAGTCGTCGCGGAACAAGCTGGGTATGCTGCGCGCTAACTCGACGGAGTTCGATCCCGACACGCCCGACCCGGTGATCGACCTGATGCCCGACCAGAAGGATGTCGAGCAGATGGGTGGCACCATGCGTCTGGGAGTGTACCCATGTCGCGTGGTCGAGGGGTCGTGGGCCGCGAAGGCTTATGGAATGCCCGAGGTGTTGGAACGTCACCGTCACCGGTTCGAGTTCAACAACGCCTACCGGGAGGCCCTGGAGTCGGTTGACCTCTGGCCCACCGGGTTGTCGCCGGACGGCCGTCTGGTGGAGATCATGGAGATGGCCGAACACCCCTTCATGGTAGGCGTGCAGTTCCATCCCGAGTTCCTGTCGCGTCCCAACCAGCCCCATCCGCTGTTTCGCGAGTTCATAGCGGTGGCGAAGCAGACGCTGAGAGAGGGCGGACAGCACGCGCTACCGATCGCGGCCGATGCAGGCAAAAAGGGCTAGACAACCCCTGGAATTCGCTAGACGAGCCCCTGTGTGTATGCTATGATTGATCACGGTGTCCATCGCGGACATCGTCTCTCTTCAGGCAGCAGCTCTTGTCCCACGCCGCCAGACACCGGAGCATAGCGTCGTTGTTGGAGTTGTCTTAACCCTCTACGTTAGACCGGTTGACACCACGTCGCGATCGACCATCGGAGGCAGGTCCGTTGGATAGCGTCCGGGTCGACATCCGGTTGAGGTTTCCTCTCCTCAGAAAGCGGTAACAACACCATAGAGTGCTAATCAGGGATGCTTTGCTTCTTCGAGAGTCGGCGTTGACGGACCTCGCTGCTGGCGGAGCGACCGGAGCTGGAACGCGCGGCCAGGCGTAATCGCCGGCCATCCCACTGAGTGAGAACGCAAGCATAGCGCCCGTGGACGACCAACGACATCTGTGATGCGGTCCCTGCTCGTACACTATTCAATCGCTCGACCAGGCGCAAACCCTGTTGGCCCTTCCCCCTCGTCCACGCAATGGCAACGCTTACTCGGCAAGCTCGCCGGGTACAAGAGATTGACGAGCCCCTTTTATCGGGTTGTCGGAGTAAAAAATGGACCTAGCTGAGCTACAGAGCAAGACCAATGAAGAGCTGATGGAGATGGCGACCGAGCTCGAGCTGCTAGACAACGGGGCAAGCCCCCGCCGTCAGGAGCTCTTGATGAAGGTCCTTCAGGGATACGCCGAGCGCGACGGCCACCTACTTGCGACCGGCATCCTCTCCATCGTGAACGACGGCTACGGTTTCTTGAGGCAGAACGGCGGCAGTCCGGGCAGCGGCGACGTATACGTGTCCCAGTCCCAGATCAGGCGGTTCGGTCTTCGCACCGGAGACCAGGTCACAGGCCAGGTCCGTCCCCCCAAGGATGGCGAGCGGTACTTCGGGCTGGTCAGGGTCGAAGCCGTCAACAGCATGGAGCCGGAGGCGGCCCGCAACCGCAATAACTTCGAGAACCTTATCCCGATCTTTCCGACGGAACATATCAAGCTGGAGACCCAGCCCAAGAACCTCTCGACGCGTCTCATCGACCTGTTGGCGCCGATCGGTCGGGGGCAGCGAGGCCTGATCGTCTCGCCACCCAAGGCTGGGAAGACGACACTGCTCAAAGACATCGCCAACGGAATCGCGGAGAACGCGCCCGACATTCAGATAATGGTGGCGCTGATCGGTGAGAGGCCCGAGGAGGTCACCGACATGATCCGGTCGGTCCACGGCGAGGTGTACAGCTCCACGTTCGACGAGCCGGTCGAGGACCACTGCCGTGTCGCGGAGCTTGTGCTGGAACGGGCCAAGCGTGTCGTCGAGGCCGGACGCGACGTCGCCGTTCTGCTGGACAGTATCACCCGGCTGACCAGGGCGTACAATCTGGCTGTCCCCACCAGCGGGCGAACGCTATCCGGCGGCATCGATCCGGTCGCTCTGTATCCGCCTAAGAAATTCTTCGGGGCCGCGCGCAACACAGAAGACGGTGGCAGTCTGACGATCATCGCGGCCTGCTTGGTCGACACCGGCAGCCGGATGGACGAGGTCATCTACGAGGAGTTCAAGGGCACCGGGAACATGGAGGTCCACCTGGACCGGAAGCTGTCGGAGCGACGCATCTTTCCGTCCATCGACATCAACCGCAGCGGCACCCGACGCGAGGAGCTACTGCTGGACGAGGAGACGCTCAAACAGGTCTGGCTCTTGCGTCGCATGGTCGGCATGGTCACATCCGACTCGATGAACTCCTCGGAAGCCATCGAAAAGGTCCTGGAGCGGCTCACGAAGACCACGGGCAACGAGCAGTTCCTCGCGACCCTCGGCCGGGAGAACTAGCTCCACGCCGCCCCATGGCCGCGCCTTCACATGAAGGCCAGCCCCTCGTTGTTCGTCTCGTCGGACTCGGTGACACGCTGGTCATCGTCCGCGACGGCCTTCAACGTGTGAGAGTTCCCAGCCAGCTTCCATGTGAAGCTGACGGCGGCGTCACCCCCTGCTCGTAGCTCGGGAAACCGTAGTCGCCACATCGGCTTGGCCTCGTCATTAAGGAAGACGCCTACCGTGAAGACCTGTGACCTCCCCTTCCCCACGTTGACCGCGGTGACGGTGAACGTGACGTCATCGTCTGGCGAGGGCGCCAGCGGCTCCCAGACCAGTCCGTCGATGACAAGATCCGGAAGGGCTGTCGCCTCGTAGCTGAACACCTTCACATTGTTGGACTCGTCGGTTTCCAGGACCCTGTCGATTCCGTCCACCACGGCCTTGAACTCATGAACGCCCGCTTGCGCCGTCCACGTGAAGCGCGCCCCAGCGGACTCCCCACCCTCGAGGGCTGGCAAGGGCAGGTTCCATCGCACGCGAGACTCCTGGTCGAACGACACGTGCACTCCAAAGGCGTTGCCCGCGCCTTTACCCAGGTTTCTGGCATGGACGGTGAACGTAACAGTGTCTCCTACCGAGGGGGTTACAGGCGGCCAGGTCAGCTTTTCGACGGTCAGGTCTGGAAGAAATGCTCCGCCAAAGTCGACGACTGTATGGTTGTTGGCCTCGCTGTCCTCATCGACGCTGCCTCCGAAGTCCGCTGTGGCGCCGAATGTCCTGACCGCCGACTGCGCCTTCCAGGTGAACGCCACGGTACCGCTTGACCCTGGAGATATGGCGTCGAACTCAGCCTCACCTACCACAAGGCCGCCCGCCAGCAGCGCGACCCGAGAGCTCGGCGCGGTAATCATCGTGTCTTTGTTCTGGACCGTGACCGTTACATGTACGTCTCGGCCCACCGTTACCACCTGCGGCTCCCACTCGATTCCGGTCACCGTCAGGTCCGGCAGCCAGAAACGCCTTTCGTCGGAAGAGCGCTTGAAGCGTACGAAGGAAGGACTGTTTGGCTGGGCGGCCTCTTCGTCTCCAAGCTCGCCCGCTGCAAGCTGTATCAGGACCGCTCCGGGGGGGCCGGAATCGAGCCCGAGAAAAGCAAATCCGTCGCCCACCACCCTGGGGAGTGTCATCTCGAACAGCTCCCGTTGTCCGGGAGCTACTTCCCGACCCGAGACGGTCACGGTAATCGGCTGCCAGCCGAGGGTGACGTCGCCGGCGCCGTCCAGGACCATCCCGCCGTCGGAGACCCGTGCCGCAGAGGCGGTGACCGCCGGGACAAAGTCGGTTGCTTCGGCGTTGTTCACGGCCTCGAACTGCAGCATGATGGCGCCGGAAACGTCGTCGTGCTTGACCGCCGAAAGCCTGATCAAGTAGGCATCCTGACCGTACACCACCGAGCCCGTGGCCAGCTCCAAGTAGTTGTCGCGGAACCTGTACTCGGGCACTGCGCCGGCCATGCCCGCCAGGTCCAGCGGTATGCGGTGATCGGCGAACAGCAGAGACGACTCGTCGACGCCCGACGGAGCATCGAACACGATCGAGACCGGCCACCCCATCCCTCGAGGCCAGGGGACATCCGAGACCGCGGGGGCAGGTTCGAGCTCGAGCGTAGGGTTGAACTCGACGTCCTCACCCCAGACGACACCCAGGCACTCGTCGTCCGACCCGTCAAGGCATACACGGCCCGGTTGGACTTCGAGCCCGAAAGTGGGCGCATAAGACGCATCCTCCCCCAGACGCAGGAGGGCCAGATCGACGGTTATCCTGGTCCAGCCGGGAAGGTCCTCGTTCGGCGCCCTCCGAAGGCCGGCGATGGAAAGGCCGTGATCCCGACCGAGGAAATAGCCGGAGGTCCCCTGCTGGGCACCTATTGGAGGTGTCGGAGCAGGGCTTGGGCCCCGGCCCTCCACGGCGAAAGGCTGATCGCCCTGAAGGTCCAGCGCGAGCCTGTGCTGGTCGAACAACATGGCCGCATTGGTGGCGATCTCCGGGACCTCGAAGGTGGCGGAGAACGGCCAGGTCCGCCCGGCGGGCCAAACGACGGTCCCCGGACCCCTGGAAGACCGAATCTCCGCGGTGAACTGTTCCTCGGTCCCCCAAACCACTTTGAGGCAATCCCCCTCCCGTCGCGTGTTTATGAAACAAATGGCCTCCGGCGATGTGGTAAGCACGATTGTCGAGGCAGCGGTCCCGAATCTGGTGACGGCGAGGGCCAGGGTGATGTCGACCCAGCCGCGGTGTGTCTCGCTGGCCGCTCTGGTCGTCTGTACCAGAGCGAGCCCGTGCTCGACGCTCAGCAGGTGGCCGGCAGGAGGGGGTACGAGGACGCTCGTAGGGGTCGGGGTCGGCTGCGGAGTGGGCTCGGATGTCGGCTCCGGGGTCGCAGTGGTGGTCGGAGTCGCCGTGGGTGAGGGCAGCGTGGTGGTGGGCTCCGGGGTGGCAGTTGGCGGCACGGCGGTGGGCGAGGCGGTAGCCGAGCGTCGCCGTTGGGTAGGGATCGGCGTGGGGCGTGAGACCTCTCCGATCTGTATGGCCGGCGGCTTCTGGGTGGGCTCTGGAGCCGGTCGTGTAGGCGCGGGTCTGGTCCTGCGCGTGGGCGTGGGCGTCGGGGACTCCCGGTCCAGCGTGCACGAGACGAAGGCAATCACGGAAACTGCCAGGACGAGCACCAGGGTGCCGGCTCCTGATCGTGGAGGTCTCCAGTTCGAGTGTCGGGGCATACGAACGCGCTCCGTCGGGTCTGCTTACTCCAGCGTAAATGTTCCGAATACGGTAGACAAGGCTATTTCATGGTTTGGGCGGCGTTCAGCCGGGCCATGATAACTATGGCGGGTCCCATCCGGAAGACCCCCAGGAATTATGGG
>CAZGRI010000012.1:0-26432 GCA_964528205.1 uncultured Dehalococcoidia bacterium
AGTCATCGTTCTTGACTCGGCTACCGCCGCCGGAGGCGAAGGACTCGTCGACATGGAGGCCTGGCGAGCGGCCGGCGATGGGCAAGATCTCGAACAGGTCAAGGCCGCAGCCGAAGCCGTGATCGCCAGGGTCAGGCTACTGGCCTTCGTCGATACCCTGCACTACTTGTGGAAAGGTGGACGGGTGCCCGGGATCGCTCACGCCGGAGCCTCCCTACTAAGGCTCAAGCCGATGTTCGAGCTCGCCGAGGGCGAGGTCACCTCGGTCGCGCGTCCCCGGACGACCCGGAACGCGGTCAAGAAGCTGAAGGAGCTGATGGGAGACCGCGTCGCCGCAGACAGGCCGGTTCACGCCGCCGTGCTCCACGCCGACGCCGCTGCTCCGGCGGAAGAGTTACACTCCTGGATCGAGTCCGAGTTCGAGTGCGAGGAGCTCTACGTCAGCGAGTTCAGCCCCGTGATGGGTGCCCACATCGGTCCGGGCCTGGTCGGCGTCGCCTTCTGGACTGAGGACCTCCCGAAGTCCGTTGGTGCATGAACGGGGTGGGAGCGGCCACCCATGCCCACCGGCTACCGAAGTCTTGACACCGGGTCTGGCCGTCGATATCATCCGCAAATAGTTCATTCTCATCAATGCAAGAATGAACGGAGCCGAGCAGCCCAATGGGAGGCGAGATGACTCAGTCAGGCGTCAAACTGACCGCGCATCTGATGCGCCGAGCCGGATTCGGAGCCACCCAGGATGAGCTCCAGGCCCTCAGCAAGCAGGACTATGAGACCACCGTCGAGGAGCTGCTCAGCGCTGGCGAGACCCGGACTGTGCCCGTCGACTTCATCAGGCGATATCACAACGATCAGTCGGCGTTCCTGGGTTCCGCGGGCCACGGGGCGTACTGGCTCTATCGCATGATCAACACGGACGCACCCTTTCGCGAGAAGATCTCCCTGTTCTGGTCCTGCATATTTGCCACGGGTATGCCCAAACTCAACTACCCCAAGCTACAGATCGATCAGGTCAGGATGTTCCGCCGATACGGCATGGGCAGCCTGAGGGACCTGCTAGTGGAGCTGTCCAGGTCCCCGGCCATGATCGTGTGGCTGGACAACCATGAGAACCACAGGAGTGCCATCAACGAGAACTACGGCAGAGAGTTGCTGGAGCTCTTCTCCATGGGGACTGGCAACTACACCGAGCAGGACATCAAGGAGTGCGCCCGCGCCTTCACGGGATGGACCATCGGCAATACGGACTACATGGCGATACTTGGCCTGCGCAACTCCGTTTGGCCCTATGGACGTGTCGACTGGCACTTCGAGTACAGGCCCGAGGACCACGACGACGGCAAGAAAGGGTTCCTCGGAGAGACCGGCAGCTTCAACGGTGAGGACATCGTCGACATCATATGCCGGCAGCCGGCCACGGCCCGCTTCATCGCCCGGCACTTGTACCACTTCTTCGTCGCCGACGAGCCAGCGGTGCCCCAGTGGCCCTACGAGCCGCCCAGGGACCCCGAGGCCATCGAGGAGCTGACCCAGGCCTACTTCGACAGCGACTACGACATCGGCGCCATGCTGCGGACTCTGTTCAACTCCGACTTCTTCAAGTCGGAGAGTTGCTGGTACGAGAAGGTCAAGAGCCCTGCGGAGCTGGTGGCCGGCGTATTCCGGCTGACGGGCGAGTACAAGACCGCGAGAAAAGGCATGGTGGAGGACGCGGCACACATGCAATTCATGGGCCAGCACCTGGTCAATCCGCCTTCGGTGGAGGGCTGGCATCAGGGCGCCGAGTGGATCGACACGGGCACCATGACCGAGAGACTGAACTTCGCCTCCGAGCGTCTTGGCAATGTTGACACACCGGGCGGCCAGTCCATGATCGAGAGGATCACGGCCGACAACGGCGGCGCAATGTCTCCCGAGCGCCTGGTGGACATCTGTCTGGAACACCTGGGCGACTTCTCTGTGACCGATGGGACCCGCTCGTCCCTAGTCCGCTACGCCGCCGTAGACGGCCCACTGAGCTTCGAGGAATCGGGCCTCGACGAACAGGCCAAACGCCGTGTAGCCGACGTCCTGCAAGTCGTCGCCGCCACCCCCGAGTTCCAACGTTCGTAGCAGCTCGGCAACGCTACTCTGAACGCCGTCGAGGCCGCGCCCGTCCAACCGGGGGGAGGCTTCCTAATCCGCGGGGAGGGCTGGGTGGGTACCCAAACTTGGGGGGCGCTGGGATAGAGGGCGCCTGTCCTTCTAGAGGATGCGAATGACCACAGAGACGACATCGAACAAGACCTTCCTCAAATACGTCGACACGGTCGGGCTCGCCACCATGTTGGGAAGAGGCTTCTACTACCCCGTCGACACAGCCATAGACAGCGACGGCCGGCTCTACGTCGTCAACCGCTCCATCGAGGGCGACAACCGGGGCGTCCGCATCACGGTCTGCGACCTGGACCACGAGTACTACGGCACCTTCGGAGCGTTCGGCGAGGGCGACGGCCAGTTCATCTACCCCACCTCCGTCGCCATCGACGGCCAGGATCGTATCTACGTCAGCGACGAGCACCTGAATCGGGTCACGGTCTTCGATGGCTCGCGCAACTTCACGCGCAAGTGGGGTGTCGCAGGGTCCGGTCCCGGGGAGCTTGACGGGCCGTCGGGACTCGCGTTCGACGGCGACGACAACCTGTATGTCGTCGATCACCGGAACCACCGCGTCCAGAAGTTCACCGCCGAGGGCGCGTTTCTCCTGGCCTTCGGGTCCGAGGGCCACGGTGACGGCGAGCTCAGTTTTCCCTGGGGCGTGGCCATAGGCCCCGGTGGCGACGTCTACGTAGCCGACTGGCACAACGACCGTGTCCAGAGGTTCTCGCCCGACGGCGGCTTCATGACGAGCTACGGCTCATCCGGTCAAGACGACGGCCAGCTCCATCGCCCGGCTGGAGTCGCGGTGGACGGCGACGGCAACATCTACGTTTGCGACTGGGGTAACGAGAGGGTGCAGGTGCTGGACCCCGACGGCGGCTTCGTCACGAAGCTCATGGGCGACGCGACGAACTCCAAGTGGGCCCAGGACTTCCTCAACACCAACGTCGAGGAGGGCCAGGCCCGGGCCAGGTCCAACCTGGACAAGGACATCGACTTCTTTGTCGACGACCCTCACGAGAGGTCCTCCCACATCGAGAAGCTCTTCTGGGCGCCGACCTCAGTGAAGCTCGACGACGCCGGCAGGCTCTACGTTACCGAGAGCAACCGCCACCGACTCCAGGTCTACCAGCGCGCCACCTGATACCGCTGCCCCCGACGTCTTTCTCCGCCAGGGCGTCAGCCTCACAAAGCGCCGGGGCCTTCGAGCGCTCACCACTCCCGTGGGCGCTCGGCAGTCGGGATGGAACGACTTCCTTCCAGCGCCAAGCGCCGGCGCGGATGAGCGCAATAGCACCGAGTCCCCTCTCACGTGGCGCTTGCCACCGGCACCGCGAAGGATGACAATGTTAGTCGTGGCGTCCCCCCCCCGGCGAGTTGACGGCAAACTGTCAGGGTGGCGGGACGTATCCCACGCCCGTGGCCGGCCCGATCAACGTCCGGGTATCGGAGAGATGAAAACAAGAGAGTTCCTGGAGAACCTGCCTGATCTGGTGCGGCAGCAGCTTCCGCCCGAGTTGAAGGACTTCCAGACGGTCGCTCCGATGGGGAGCCTCGTCAAGCTCCACTACGGCGTAAGGCAGGTCCACTATGAGGTGTGGGTACGGACACGGAAGCGGGAGGTGGAGCTGGGGTTGCACTTCGAGGGAGACCCGCAGAGCAACCTCCGCCACCTGGCCCTGCTGCGCGAGCATGGGTCCACCATACGCTCGGCGCTGGGGCCTGGGGTTGCGATCGAGGAGTGGGACAAGGGGTGGACCCGCCTGCACGAGACAGTACCTCTGGAACCGCTCACGATGGATTTCCTGGTCGAGGTGTCCTTCAGGCTCTCGGAGGTGATGCAGACGCTGGAGCCGCTGGTGAGAGCGGGAGCAGAGCGACGGCCGTGACATTCGGGCACAATAAGGTGGGGACGGATGGCAGACAGGAAAAGGGTTTTGATCACAGGCTCAGACGGCAGAGTAGGAACGATTCTGCGGGAGAGGTTTCAGGACAAATACGACCTGAGCGGGATAGACAGGGTACCCGTGCCGGGATTCGACTCAACGGCCGCTGACCTCACCGATCTCAACGCCATTCTCCCCACCTTCCAGGGGAAAGACACGGTGGTCCACTTGGCCGCGGAACCGAGGCACACCCCCGACATAGGATGGGATCTGCTCATGCCGGACAACGTTGTCGCAACCGCCAACGTTTTCGAGGCAGCGAGGCAAGGAGGGGCCCAGCAAATCATCTTCTTCAGTTCCATGCACGTCAACGGCCTGTATGAACGGGACCACCCCTACTCTGCAATCGCTATGGGCGACTACGATGGCCTGGACCCCGACCGGGTGGCGCCGGTGACTCACGAGATGCCAGTCCGCCCCGACGGGCCATACGCCGTCAGCAAGGTATTCGGAGAGTCCCTGGGCCGTTACTACTCGGAGGAGTATGACATAGGCGTCATATGCGTGCGGCTGGGGACCGTCAGCCAGGAGGATAGGCCCGGGGCCGACCCCAGAAGCTACGTGAGCTGGATCAGCCGCCGCGACCTGGCCCTGATGGTGGAGCGGTGCATCGATGTCGAAGGAGTCCCATACGACATCCTTTTCGGCGCCTCTGGAAACAAGTGGAAAATCTACGACACGTCGCGAACCTGGCGCGTGCTTGGACGCCAGCCGCAAGACAACGCTGAGGATTTCAGGGCCTAGCGGGATCTCAGTTCCCTGGGCGCCGCCGGATGGGCCCGCTGCCGGGTAGAGCACGGAGAGTGTCCTGGCCACCGACGGCCACGACTTCTATGGCATCGCCGTGAAGTCCACGTCCAGTGCGCCTACCGCCAGTCGGGGTCCGGGTGCGCCTCCAGGTACTCGACGTTTAGCTCCACCCCGAGGCCCGGCGTGTCCGACAGGTACAGATATCCGTCCCTGACATCCAACGACGGCGAGACGGCCGCGTTGTAGAAGTCCAGGTTCCCTCTGCCGAACTCCAGCCGGTAGATGTTGGGCACCGTCATCATCGTATGAGCGCCCGCCAGGATGTTGATAGGGCCATTGGCGTCGTGGGGGCTTATAGGGATGTAGAAGGTTTCCGCCAGGTTGGCGATCTTGCGGAGCTCGCTGATCCCGCCCGTCCACAGGATGTCCGGCATGATGTACTCGGCAAGGCCCTCCTTGAGGACCGGCAAGAAGTCGAACCGCGTGTACAGCCTCTCGCCGACGCAGATCGGGACGTTGACCGATGCCTTGACCTGGCGCAGAGCGTCCAGGCTGTCGGGCTGGACCGGCTCCTCGTACCAGCCGATGTCGTAGGGCTCCAGCCTCCGCGCCAGATTGATGGCGGTGGGCACGTTGAAGTTCCCGTGACAGTCGATAAGCACATCGACGTCGGGCCCGACCGCCTCCCGTATCGCAGCGATGTTGTCGACCCCATTGGCGGCGCCCGCGGCCGATATGGCCCCACGGGTGTACCGGCGGTGGTGCTGTCGCATCTCCGGCATGAACGGGTCCGTCTTGAGCGCCTCGTACCCCTCCGCCACCAGAGACCTGGCGTGCTCGGCCGCGGCCTGGGGGTCGCCGGGCGTGATGTGGGTGTACAGCGGGACCCTGTCCCACATCGGACCGCCGAACAGCTGGTAGATGGGCCGGCCCTGGACCTTGCCCTTGATGTCCCAGAGGGCGATGTCGATACCGCTGAGAAGAGTCGTCACGAACCCACCGTAGCCCCCGCCGCCGGTAAACCGCCGGTAGAGCTTGTGCCATATGAGGTCGATCCTCTCGGGGTCCTCGCCGATAAGCGACTCCCGGAAGTCGACTGTCACGGTCGAGTCCCTCAGCAGCCGCGCCATGGCCCCTACGACGAAGCTGCCTCCGCCGCCCGAGCTTGTGGCCTCCCCTACCCCGCTGACCCCCTCGTCCGTGTCGATCCGCAGGAACACATACGTCCGGTCGCCCCCCGGCGGGCTCGTCAGCCATATCTTGAGGTCCGTTATCTTCATCGCGCTGTACCCCCGACTTAGGTCTCCCTCGGTCCGCGCCCAATCTTCTTACCGCTCCAAGAGTCCTAGCCTAGAGTCCTGCAGAAGGAGGGTCTGGCCGTCGTCTACCATCCAGAATCCCCGCCCATGTGGGTGCAGGGCGAGCCCTGCCTGCCTACCCCAGAGTCGCGACCTTGTGGGACTCGATGTACCCCCAGTCCACCTCGTAACCCAGCCCGGGCGCAGTCGGCGCGTCTATGGTCATGCGCTCATTGAGCTTCACGTCCTCGACGAGCCCGAACTGGTGAGCGGCCTGCGGCATCCAGTACTCGAAGTAGTCGCAGTTGGCCACCGAGAATATGACGTGCAGGTTGGCCGCGTTGAGCAGCGAGTTGCCGGGGGTGCCGATCTCGCAGTTCATGCCGAACCCTTCGGCCATCGAGCACAGCTTCTTGAGGCCGGTGATCCCCATGTTGCGGGACGAGCCCCGCACCAGCCGGAGCGCCTTGAGCCTAATCATGTGGGCGGCGTCGAAGAACTGCTGCTCCTGGCCGTCGCTCATGCACAGGGGCACCCGCAACCTGCGGCTCAGCTCCTCGATGGCGTCGAAGTCGGTATGCGGCACAGGGTCCTCGAACCAGTGGAACCCGTTGTCGTCCAACGCGCGCCCTATCTCATAGGCCTGGCGGAAGCGGTACCCGCTGTTGGGGTCCAGCATCAGTCGAACATCGCTGCCGGCGGTCTTGCGAACAAGTCCCGCCATCTCGATGACATCCCGGGTACCCATGCGTCCCGGGTGGATCTTGTACGCGCGGAACCCCTGGCCGACCAGCTCCTCGGCCTCCCCTACATAGCCGTCCGGCGTCGTATGGCGGGGAGGATACGTCGCGTACACCTCGGTCTCGTAGCGCTGGGTGCCCAGGAGCTTGTGGACCGGCATGTCGGCGGCCTTGCCGGCGATGTCCCATAGCGCCACGTCCACCGGGGACCAGGCCGGAGCCGCTACTCCGCCGCGGAGCCCACCCCCGTTGACGCGGTCCCATAGCCACTCCCGTTCTGCCGGGTCACGGCCCACCAGCAGAGGCTTCAGTAGCTTCAGGATAGGTCCGAAGTACTGCTGGCCGCCGCCGCGGAAGTTGCCGACGAAGCAGTTGCCCTCGATCCCCTCGTCGGTAAGCACCCGAAGCATGCCCTGCTCGCTGGTACCGGAAAAGCCGCTCATCGGGTCGAGAGGATGGGTCTCCTGTACCTCGCGTCGGACGACGTCGATGCGGACATCCGTGATCTTCATGGCAGGTCCCCCCTTTGCCTCCGTTCGTCTCGCCGGCCGGCGAGACGAGTCTACCAGATGCCGGGTAATCGCGTCCTGGTCTCCTCAGCTGCAAGCCGTTGCTACCTGGAGTGAGGCGCACTGTCGTCTGGCTATGCGTGGAGTCATCCCGAGTCTGGCTACTGTCATAACGAAACGAAGTGAGGGATCTGGAGGCGTCGATATTGGACGGGGAGGAGGGAGAGAGGCGAGCTCCACCTACTCGAGAGAGACTCGATGCCGTTGTGGGACTGGAATGGCCCGGTCGTCGCGCTCTAGGTGGGCAGATACGAAGGGTACCGGACTCCGCATAGCTACAATGGATACCCGGCAGAGTCCGACCCACCTGAAACACAGCCCGCGCCGTCGGCGGCCGGCGGTGGGATGCCTGGTGCGCTGAGGCGTCTCGCTAACGAAGAAAGGCACCCCCGCCATTGGCGGGGGTGCCTTGTTTCCTGGTCCGGCTATCTTCCTTGCCGCCAGGGATGGAAGGCGATGGTAGCTATCTACCTGCGCACCACGGAGGAGCCCTATGAGCAGGTGCCGCTACCCGCCGCGGCTTGCCAAGCGGAGCCGTCGTAGAAGCAAAGTGCACCGGAGCCTGTTGAATCCACGTAGATATCGCCTTGCGATGCCGAGCTCGGGGCGGAGCTCCTCGGTTCCAACCTCATCACGTCTCTTACGTGCAACTTTCTCGCCGGCTGGTCGCTGCCAGCCCCGGCACCGTTGCCGACGCCGATGCCCACGTTGCCGCTGCCAGAGATGTACAGATCGGTGGCAAAGCCAGTGGGGATTCCCGGTAGTATTATGCTCTCGTCCACGGTTGTTGTGAGTGGGTCGTCCGGGATGGTTACCCTGCCAATCTCATAATCTTGACCAGGAACGCGCCAGACTCCGGCTTCACGACCGAAGTATTTCATGAAGCCAATTCTCTTGAAACCCCCCGCATCAATGACAAATCCTCCACTTTCACCATTTATGTAGAAGAACCCACCGTCCATCTGCATGCTCTCGGTCGGGCTCGTCGTCCCGATGCCCACCCGGTTATTTGTGCTGTCAACGAAGAGGGTACTGGTATCCACCGTCAGGTCGCCGCCGGTGGTCAGGTTACCGGTGGTGGTCAGATTGCCATTGAGCTCGGTATCACCTACCACGTCGAGCTTGGCGCTCGGACTCGTCGTCCCGATGCCCACCCGGGCGGGATTCACCGGGGCGCCTACGGCGGTGACGTGGAGGGTGCTGCCGCCGACCGTTACAGCGGAGAGCTTAGTACTACCCTTCACGTCGAGCGTGGCACTCGGGCTGGTGTTGTCCGCCCCGATGCCCACAAAGCCGTTGTTCGCAATATAGAAATCGGCAATAAAAGCTTTGGGATTCGTTGCCGCATAATCGGGGCTTCCTGGCAGGGCCGGAACCGTTACCCTGCCAATCTCAAAATCTTGAAGGCTAACGCGCCAGATTCCCGCCTCTCGACCCGGGTATTTCATAAAGCCGACTCTCTTCGACCCGCCTGAATCAACAATCAGGCCTTGTTCTGAACCGTTTACAAATATGGAACCATCATTGACCTGTAATTTCTCGCTCGGGCTCGTCGTCCCTATGCCGACGTTGCCCGTGCCGTTGGGGCTGAGCACGAGGTGTTCATCCGTCCCAGTCGTGATATCGGTGGCGACGCCGGAGAAGATCAGTTGCCCGGTCATCGTGTCCCCAGCCTTGAGAACCTTGGTATTGTCGGTGGCGCTCACCCCGCTAATGGTCACGTTCGAGGCGGCGGTCAGACGCCCGTCCGCGTCCACCGTAAACGTCGCCACCTGGGTCGCGCTCCCAAATGTGCCCCCTGGGGCGATCGCCGTGCTTGCGAGCTCCGAAGCGCCCACTGCGTTGGCAGCGATATGCCCAGCGTCCAGACTATTGGCCCCGATGCTTAGGCTCACCACCGCCCCCTCCGATCCCGAGCCAGAGACGCCGATCTGTGTGTTCCCGGCTACCGTTGCCACGTAGTTGCCCGTCGTGTCGGTACCGAGGGCCACTGCGTTGGCCGCGATCGTGGGGTCGGGATAAGTTCCCGAGAGGTCGCCTCCGGCTGCTCCCGATGGAGGAAGGCTTGTGGGAATGGTGGGAGGAGTGTGATGGAGGGCATCACGAGCAGCGAGGCCACGGTTGTAGTAGGCACCAGCGACCTCGGGGTCGATGCGAACGGCCTCGTCGTAGTCCTCTATCGCCTGCTCAACCTGGCCGGCGTTGAGATAAGCGAATCCCCGGTTGTTGTAAGCGTCGGCAGACTGGGGATCGAGCCGGATCGCTTCATCAAAGTCGTCGAGAGCCAGTTGGACCTGGCCCAGGTTGAGGTGCGCCCGGCCCCGGTTGTTTAGCGTCTCGGCGGACCGAGGATCCAGCCGGAGCGCTTCGTCGAAGTTCTCAATGGCCAGCTCGCTCTGGCCCAGGCCGAGGTATGCCGCGCCCCTGTTGCGGTAAGCTCCGGCGAGCTCTGGGTCGAGAATGATCGCCACGGAATAGTCCTCGATGGCCCTCTAGGGCTGTCCCAGGCTGAAGTGGGCGAGGCCGCGGGCGTTATAGGCCTCCGGCATACCGGGAGTCGACCCGGATGGCTTCGTCGAACGGGCCCATGGCCTCTTCCGCCTGACCCTGGTCAACAAGCGCAACACCGGCGCTGACCAACTCCTCTGGCCCGGCGTCGCCTCCGCAGCCCGAGAGCCCCAGAACAAGAGACGAGCATAGTAGTGCGACAATAATCGTGGCTTTCAATCTTCAGACATTCTCCTTTACCCGATTCTGGACACGACGAACCGACGCGCAATCTGATCTCGGAGCGCACATCGACGTGGCCAGGGTCATTCGGCTTAGTCTCCAGCTGTCCAGAGCGAGGGGTGGGAGTACGCCACCGGACAGCTTGGTCCCATGGTAAAGAATCAGACCAGTATACCAACAGACCGGGTCTAGACGGCGAGGACCACCAGCCCTCACCCGGGCTGACGTGTGTGAACGCCGCACACCCTTGTCACTATACTGGACGCCGTCTACGTGGACAACATGGAGGAAGAGTCCAACGTGGCCATCGGGTATCCTCACGTTTGCCGAGATTCGTCACTCAGGAGGACTAGCCCTAATTTCACCCCTTCGGGTGATTTCAGGGTACTGATCATTGGCTTATTGTTGGCTTACTGGCGGCATCGACGGCTCTGACCCCCGGCGCCCTCTGTACCGTACGCGTCCTGTCACTGCGGCTTAGCTCAGGGCCGTTAGTGCTGCGGTCGCAAACGTCGAGGGGCACACGGGGGAAACATGCACCCGATCCACCAAACCCTCGACAGCGGCAGGGATCACTAAAGAGGTTACTCACGTGACGAACAGAACCCGTGCGCACCATCCCAGTCAGCCAATCGCTCGCGTTAACGGCGCCCGCGTTAATGGTCGATACAGCGAACCACTACTGAAGGTCTCCCAGGTAGCAGACCTGATGAACGCTCATCCAAACTCGGTTCGGCGCTGGGCCGACATCGGTCTACTCCCCTCCTACCGTATCGGTCTACGTGGGGATCGTAGGTTCAAGCTACGGGACATCCATGGGTTTCTGAGAAACCGACAGTAGATTTCAGAGGATGCCAGCGTAGACGTTGATGTGGCTGATCGGCCGCGGATTCCAGTGGCCAAAAATAGGCCTCCCCTAGAAAAGGTAACCATATACTTGACTCAGTAGCTGTTCTGTGGCATTGCAGGAGACAACCTGGTGGTGCGGGTCGGTCCCGACGGCCATGAGGAGGCGCTAGCACAACCGCACGCACGACCAATGGACTTCACCGGCCGTTCGCTCAAGGGAATGGTCTACGTAGGCCGCGAGGGCTACATCGCGGACCGGGGGTTGAAGTCCTGGCTAGACCGAGGGCTGAGCTTCGCCCTGTCGCTTGCCTCCGAAGGGCGCTTGAGAACGGCTGCGATGGAACCCCTACCGGTGTCGAGCGAGGACGAGTCTCATGCTTGTCGTACAGCGCGTTGTGGCGGGAGGGGTCACCATCAGCTATCATGGCGCTTCGAATAACCGCAAGAAACAGATTCGGAGCGACGTCATGCGAATCAACGCCAGCCAGCACATCGACAAGCCGGTCGAGGATATCTATCGCATCATCTGCGACTCTGGGTACCGGGTGCCGGAAGCGGACGCAGACGTGGTCTCGATGACCAGGACCACCGACGCCCCTGTAGGGGCTGGAGCGAAGTGGCTCGAGGTCCTCAAAGTCCCGGGGTCGACAATTGACATTGACCTCTGGATCACCTCAGTCGACCCCGGCAAGTCGGTCGATGTCGAGTTCAAGTCGAAGGCAATGAAAGGCACCGCCACCTTCTCGTTCAACCCCAGCGGCGAGGGCACGGACCTTGTTCTTTCGGCTGACGCCACCACACAGCCATTGCTCGGCTGGCTGATGTACCCGATGATCCGCATGGATTTTCGGAAGCGCGAGACAGGCCGGCTGGCACTTGTCAAACAGATGGCCGAATCTGGGGAGCTAGACCCGGCGAGCGCAGAGGCAGCGCCGGCGATAGAATAACGGCCGGGCCCGCCTGTCCTTGCGACTCCGGCCTGACGCGGAACTTGACAGGGAAGCGGTGCCGCTGACCGCCGCTCGTGGGGGAGGCTCTAGGCCTTGCCCGAATCCCTCCCCGCGTCCGGGACGATGGCCGGGACCTCCAGCTCGTGAACCAGGTCCACGAAGCGCGGCACGTCGTCGTCCATCACCGCCTTCAGGCTGGATAGCTGCGTGTCGATCCGGCCCGACAACTCGTCGAAAACGTCGTAGGCTTGCCGCGGGGGCGCGAAGTCGGCGGCTCCGACTATGTGGGTCAGCTCCGCCAACCGCGCGTTGAGCTTCGACGGGCGGCTCAGCCGGTCGCGGGCGCGGTTGTAGTCGACTGCGATCAGCTCGTTCTCGACGGCCGATAGCTTCGCCTTCAGCGACTCGGCTGCCTCAGCCAACATGGTCGACGACGAATGGGCACCCGCGCGGTTCGTCCACTCGTCCACCTGGCGTTGAACGCTGCGCAGCTCGTTGATGGCGTCATGGGTCTCCGACAGCCTGTCCCGTATCTTGACGAACATATCGAACTGCGCGACCAGGTCCTCCTGCGCAGCCTGTATCCGGGGATCTTTGACAAGCCTGAATTGCTCCGTACGAAAGGTCCCGTCCACCATCAAGCGGACCTGGTAATCGCCCGGAGGGGCCAGCGGCCGGGTGGCCTTTTCGTCCGTTGACCTGTCGCCCTGGACCATCCGCGCGGACGGGTAGCGCATGTCCCAGACGAACCGGTTCATACCGGCCTTGGCCGGCACCGACGGCTCGACCGGCTCGTCAGACTCCTCGCCGTCGGTCTTGCGGCTCGAGAAGGACTTTATCAGCGTGCCGCCGCCATCCAGGACCTCCAGAGCGATGTCCTCAGGGTCCGCCCTCAGAAAATATGAAACAACCACGCCGTCGGGCGGGTTCTCTCCGCCGTCCAGATACCGGCGAAGAGGCTTCTTCCCGGCCCTGGGGGTTTCGGCCACCGCGACGGCGCCGTAGTTCTTGCCGATCCGGCCCGCCTTAGGCGCCGCCTTGCCCGACCTGCTGGGAGTCGTGATGCGGTACGTGTCCCTGGGCTTCAATAGGAAGGCTGGCCCCTCGCCGAGCCCGTCCGCGACCTGGTGTAGTCGCGTCAGGTCGTCCATTATCCAGAAGGAGCGACCGTGGGTGGCGGCCACCAGGTCGCCCTCCTTGACTACAAGGTCGTGGATCGGGACCACCGGCAGGTTCGACCTGAGCGACTGCCAAGACGCACCGTCGTCGAACGACACGTAGACGCATGTCTCGGTGCCGGCGTAGAGGAGTCCGCGACGCCCGGGGTCCTCGCGGACCACACGGGTGAAGTCGTTGGCGGGGATGCCCTCGGTAATCTTCGTCCACGTGGCGCCGAAGTCGCCGGTCTTGAACAGCATCGGGCGCGGGTCGTCCAGCTTGTACCTGGTAACGGCCATGTAGGCGACTGCCGCGTCATGAGGAGACGGTTCGATCACGCTGACGAGGCTGCCCTGCTCCGGACCGTTGGGGGTCACGTCGTCCCACGTGTCGCCGCCGTCCTTCGAGATGTGGACAAGCCCGTCGTCAGAGCCCGCCCACAATAAGTCTTTCTGAATAGGCGATTCGGCGAAGGCGAAGATCGTGCCGTAGGTCTCCGCGCCGGTGCTGTCGATGGTGATGGGTCCGCCGGAAGGCCCCATCTTCGAGACGTCGGCCCACGTGAGGTCGGGGCTTATTGGCTCCCAGCTACTCCCCTCGTCCATCGAGCGGAACACGACGTTGCCGGTCGTGTACAGGACATCCGGGTCGTGGGGCGAGAAGGCGATCGGATAGGTCCACTGGAACCGGTACTTCATGTCCCGAGCGCCCGAGCCGTAGTAGTGCTCCGGCCAGACCGTCACCAGCCTGGACTGCCCCGTTCGGTGGTCGTAGCGGATGAGAGGAGCGCCGCCTCCGGGAGCGCTACCCAACGCACCCGTATACACGATGTTGGGGTCCTCCGGATGGACGGCCACATATCCGCTCTCGGAGCTGCCCACGCCGTAGCAGTCCGTCCACGGGATGGCGCCCTTGAACGTCCGCGACGGCACGCTGATGGCGCCGTTGTCCTGCTGAGTGCCGTAGACGCGGTATGGGAACTGGTTGTCGGTCGTAACGTGATAGAACTGGGACGTCGGCTGGTTGTATATGGTGGACCACGACTCCCCGCCGTTGAACGACACGGAGCCTCCACCGTCGTTGCCCACGATCATGCGTTGCGGGTCTCGCGGGTCGATCCACAGGTCGTGGTAGTCGCCGTGGGGCGTCGTGACCTCGGCGAAAGTCGCGCCGCCATCGACGGAGCGCCAGCACTGGTAGTTCAGTACCCAGACCGTCTCCGGGTCCTGCGGGTCGGCGAAGATGTGCTGGTAGTACCAGGGGCGTCCCTGGAGGTCGGCGTCGTCGCTGACCGTCTCCCAGGTCGCGCCCCAATCGTCGGAGCGCAGGATGCCGCTCTTTTTGGCCTCGACCGTGGCCCAGACCCGGCCGGGCCGCGCGGGCGATACCGCAACCCCGATGCGTCCTTTGATCCCCTCTGGCATTCCCGGGCTATTCGAAATGTCGTCCCAGGTGTCGCCGCCGTCCTTGGACCTGTAGAGGCCGCTGTCTGGCCCACCGCTGCTGATCTCCCAGAAGGTCCGGCGGGCCTGCCACACGGCGGCGAAAAGAATCCGCGGGTTGTTGGGGTCCATAGACAGATCGGCAATGCCGGCATCCCTGCTCTTGGAGAGGACGCTGTCCCACGTCTTTCCCCCGTCTTTCGATCGGAAGACACCGCGCTGGTCGTTGCGCCCGAACGCATGGCCCAGGGCGCCGACGTACACGGTGTCCGGGTCCTGCGGGTGGACCCGAATGCGGGAGATGTGCCTGGTGTCGTTGAGGCCCAGATGCGTCCACGTCCTGCCCGCGTCGGTGGACCGGTACACGCCGTCGCCGTGGGACACGTCGCCCCGTATGCACGCCTCGCCCATTCCGGCGTAGACGACGTTGGGGTCCGACTCTGAGACCGCGATGGCACCGACCGCCGCCGTCTTGAAGTAGCCGTCCGAGACGTTCTGCCAGTAGGTCCCGGCGTCGTCCGTCTTCCAGACGCCACCGGCGCAGGCTCCAAAGTAGAACACCGCAGGCTTGACCGGGTCACCGGCGACCGCCACCACGCGTCCGCCCCTCGGAGGCCCGATGCACCGCCACTTCATCGCCTCCAACACCCGCGAATCAACCATCGTTGCTCTCCTTCGAACGAACGGGGGATCTTACTCGGAGATAGGGGCCTGGCGCCGGCGCTACAACCTCACCCCTTGATTTCCCCTCTCCGTGCGCGGAGAGGGGACGCCCACAATCGCAAATCGCACTCAGATATGGCATGGGTGAGGTCTCGGCGCCGTCTAGAACTCGACGATGGCGCGGCCCAGCACCTCGCCCGCCTCCAGCGCATCGCAGGCCTCGTTGATCTGGTCGAGGGTGTAGCGCCGCGTCACCAGCCGGTCCAGCGGGAACTTGCCCTCAAAGTGCCAGCGAAGGAACAGCGCGAAGTCCCGGTCCGGGTAGGTCGCGCCCAGGCTGCCGCGGTACTGCCGCTGGTGCATTACAAACTGACGTGGGTCCAGCGTCATCTCCGGGCCCGGTATGCCGATCAGGACGGCCATGCCTCCGTGGTTGTCGGCCCCGGCGCCTCCACCCCGAGTCGAGGGCAGGATCTGCTCGTTGGTCGCGCGAACGCCTATGGCGTCGAAGGCGTAGTCCACCCCTCCCCCGCTGATGTCGACGACCGCCTCGACGGCGTCAACCTCGGACGCGTTCACGACGTCGGTGGCCCCGAACTCCCTGGCGAAATCCAGCTTGTCGTCCTGCAGGTCGACCGCGATGATGGGATGGGCCTCGAGGATGGCGGCCATGCGGACCGCCGACAGGCCGACGCCGCCGACCCCGAAAACGGCCACCGAGTCGCCGGGCCTCACCCTGGCCGTGTTCATGACCGCGCCGGCGCCTGTCAGCACCGCGCAGCCCACGATGCAGCTTACGTCCTTTGGATCGTCTTCGGCTATCCGCACCACGTACTCAGCGTCGACCAGCACGTCCTCGGCCCACGTGTAGACGAGACGCTGCTGAAGCACCTCCTCCCGGTACGTGGCGCCGGAGGGTCCAGGGTCGTACCTCCCGCGTCGCGGCGTCCGTGGCACCCAGGTCACGATTGCGGGGTCGCCCTCCTTGAGGTGGCCTACCTCACGGCCTACCCGGCTGACGACCCCTGTGGCCTCGTGACCGAGCGCCGTGGGCCGTGCCAGTTCCGGGTCGTGCATCTGGTGGAGCTGGGAGTGGCACACCCCGGTGGAGCTAAGCTTGACTATCACCTGGCCCGGCCGGGGGTCCGGTACCTCGATCTCGTCGACGATCAGCCGGCTGTCGTGTCCGGTCTGCAGGGCTGCTCTGGACTTCATAGGCCTGCTCCGAAGAGGTGTGGTGTCAGAAACGCCCTGCAATACTAAGGTGTGCCAGTCCCGCCGTCAAACGATTCTTGCGTGCCCGAAACGTCCTGCGGAAGACAGACGCGGAGCTCGGTTGAGGGGGTCCTTTTCATCTTTGTCGCTGGGCCGTTCCAGGTCAGGGCCTCGCCCTCTCGTTGCCTTGAAGGGACCGCCGGGAGGGTATATATTCGCGCCCAACACAACACAGGAGGATCCAATTGAAGATTCAGCATGGACGCCTTAAGCTGACTATGGCCCTGGTCCTGACGATCGTCGGCCTGTTTACGCTTTGGACCGTCGCCTTCGCAGGTCGGACCGCCACGGTCACCTTTGACGTACCGGGCGCTCCGGGCATCGGCACTTCGTATTCGGAAGCTGGCCTGAACCTCACGACTCCCCGGGGCCACTTCCACATCGATGACCGCGATGGAGACGGCGACAAAGAGTTGGTCCACCATATCCGCAGGCAGAGCTTCGTGTTTGATAAGGGCGGGGCCTCATTCGATCTCAACAGCATCGAAGTGGGCCGCGCCAGAGCATCACTCAGCACCTTCAGGTCCTCCAGCGGGGCAGTGGTCCGTCCCACGTCGGATGGTGTGGTGGCTTTCCCGACGACCGGTTGGAGCAACATCACGTCGTTCACATGGACGATTAGCAGAAGTACAGGGTTCGTAGACAACATTGTGATCGACAGCAAGGGCGGGCAGGCCAAGGTTGAGGTCTGCCACGTCACGGGAAGCAGTAACAACCCCTTCGTGAAGATTAAGATCGCGGAGCCCGCCCTTGACGCGCATCTGGCCCACGGCGACACGCTCCCGATCAAGGGCAAGTCCTGCAAGGTAGTCGGGAAGTAGCGGCGAGGCCAGGTCAGGCAGGACCGGCACCTCAACAGGAGCCTCCGGGGGCCCTCAACCTGAGTCTGGGCGCTCGGAGGCTCTTTTCCTTAACCTATGCGCGCCCGCTGACGCACCTGAGGGAACGCCTGGCCGTCCTGTCACCTGAGAGAACCTTGGACCGCCACTTTCTTTCTGAGCAGGTCGGCGCCCGCACCGTCCAAGATTGACACGAGGCAGTAGGACACACGAAGACGCTGGTCGGTACAGAAGGGTTACAAGAATCGGACCGGGCCGGGCCTCAGCGTCTCGCCCGACGCGCTATCTATAATCGTCGGCCGAGTCCTGTGGCTCATAGCCCAGCACCTGACGCGCGTGCTCCAGGTCCCGATACCCCATTCTGTTGTTCGACGTCGCCAGGAAGATGTCGTACCGCAGGTCATCCGGTGCGTCGATGCATCTCTGCAGTATCTGGCAGACGTCCCGATGGCTGAGGTACCGGGAGAACTCCGACGTGTTCTCCGGCCGGTTGGCCTGGTTGACCCTGCCTATGCGAACGCACAGGACCGAAAGCCCATGAGTGTCGGAGTAGACCCGTCCCAGGGCCTCGCCCCACACCTTGGCCGCGCCGTACACGCCTCTGGGGCGCACAAGATCGTGAGTCACCCTGGCGAAGTCATCGGGGCCCTCGTACCGGCCCTCGATCAGAGCGTCGTAAGGGGCAGTTCGCTCGAACCCCTGCACCGTGGCGCCGCTGCTGCCGAACACGACACGCTTCACTCCGGCCAGCCGGGCGGCCTCGTACACGTTGTACGGGCCGATCACGTTCCCCGATAGCTGGCCCTCCCAGTCTTCGCCGCCCAGGAACGCCGCCAGGTGCACGACTACGTCCACTCCATCGAACGCGGGACGTATCGCGTCCAGGTCCGCTATGTCCGCCTGATGGCACTCCACCCCTTCCACGGGTCGCCTGTTCAGCGCCCTGAGCTCATAGCCACCGAGACTCTCCAGGTGGCGTCTCAGCAGACCGCCAATGAGCCCGCTCATCCCTGTTATCAACACTTTTTTCATAGTCTCACCTTCCCGACTTGTCGAACTGGCGACGACAGCACACTGGCAAACCCTGCTACTCGGCTGGCTGCCTATTCCCCGAGTTGCCGTGGGGACCCCTCAAACGGACGCCGCCAGAGTGAGGTAACTGCACAACACTACGCTGAGTCATTTGCGTACGGGTAAGGAAGCGTTATCCCGAATCGACTGCGGAGCAATTGCATATCCCGCCGGTCAGTCTCAGCAGGCTCATAACCTGGCACCCCAGGTTGATCAGAAGCACGCACGGCCTGTTCCTCCGGCGTTAAACATCGTATCTCTCGACCATTGACCGAGCCGACGCCTAGCAGCCCAGGTGCTGAGAACACCCACACACCACCACTGTTGATCTCTTGAACCGCGCTGCCATCGCTCTGAAAACGGACGGGATGGAAATCGATTCGCCGGTCCACCCTATCACGTACGACAAATCCCTGGGGCAGCTCGTCGGTCATCAAAGAGAAGCCCATTTCTCGTGTTGCCCGCGTTGCTGCCTCAATGTCATCTGCCCGGAT
The DNA here is from genome assembly GCA_964528205.1 of uncultured Dehalococcoidia bacterium. Classification (GTDB taxonomy): domain Bacteria; phylum Chloroflexota; class Dehalococcoidia; order Lucifugimonadales; family CAZGRI01; genus CAZGRI01. The sequence goes on from CAZGRI010000012.1 coordinate 18,917, forward strand.
GATCACGTCCAGGTCATCATGAAGGCGTGTTTCCTCCCCAAGTAGGGCATCGATCCCCCAACCGCCATACACCCACACGTCGACATCAGCCGATTCGAGCGCATCGATTATCTCGACTACATCCACCGCGGGTATCATAATTCTAGGCATTGTACCGGGCGGTCGTGCGCAGCTACAAGATGACACCGTTCCCTCCTTCGTTATACCCGTTCTTGACCGGACCGCCCTGACATCGTAGGGTTGCAGACGGCACTGCAGCACCAGGAGGGCATACTTGGAATCCGGCTCGTTCATGGAGTTCCACACCAGGCCCGGCGCGAGGAGGTCGCCCCCGCGTTCCGATAGATGACTCACGTAATAGAGATCGACTCACTCTCCAAACGGTACGGCGCCGTCGAGGCGGTCCGGCGCCTGGACCTGAGCGTCGGCGAAGGGGAGATCTTCGGCTTCCTGGGACCCAACGGCGCGGGCAAGACAACTACCATTCGCGTCCTTACCGGGTTCCTGCGTCCCACCGACGGCCGAGCATCGGTCTTCGGTCTCGATTCGTGGGCCGACTCACTCGGGATCAAAGAACGCATCGGCTTCCTGCCCGACGCTCCCAGGCTCTACGACGGTCTCTCCGGACGGGAGTTCCTCGATTACATGACCAGCCTCCAGAACTCCGGCCGCCCCGTCCTCCGGCAGCACCTGTGTGACGGCCTGGAGCTGGACGGCGCGACTCTCCAGCGTCAGATCAAGGGCTACTCCCACGGAATGCGCCAGAAGCTGGCCATAGCGCAGTCGATGCAGCACGACCCTGACCTGGTCATCATGGACGAGCCCACCGAGGCGCTGGACCCCTTGGCCCAGCAGTCGGTTTTCGAGCTCCTATTGGAGTTCAAGTCCCGCGGGAGGACCGTCTTCTTCTCGTCCCATAACCTGCCGGAGGTCGAGCGGTTATGCGACCGTGTCGGCATCATCAGAGACGGTACCCTGGTGGCCGTCGAAGCTGTCAGCGACCTGCGGAGCCGCGAGCTGCGACAGCTCGAGGTCGTGCTGGCCGGCGAGCCGCCCGATGGCGACCTGGCCCTCCCGGGTGTCGTGTCGCTGCAGAGGGAGGGCCGCAGAATGCGGTTCGTCGTCAGGGGCGACATCAATCCGCTGGTCCGCGAGCTCGCGAGGCTCGACCTCGAGGACCTGGTCCTGGAGCCGCCACACCTTGACGACGTCTTCATGGAGTACTATCGCCCCGACACCGAAGAAAACGATGCGAGCGATGGGATAGCCACCACCCATGACAATAATCCTCTGGAAGACCCTTAAAGCCCACCGGTGGCCGGTCCTGGTCATGGCACTGCTGCTACTGGGGCTGGGTGTGCTGTTCCCCACCAGCTACAGCTCTTTCGGACCCGAGGGCGTACCGGACTTCTGGGAGAAGCTGCCGAAAGGCATCGCGGCCTTGATGAAGACCGAGGGGACGGCACTTGCTGCAGCGGGTCCCGAGGGATATATCGCCATCGGACTTCGCCACCCTCTGGTCCTCATCATGCTGTCGGCGTTCGCCATCGCGACCGCATCCGGCGCCATGGCCCGAGAGGTCGAGCAACGCACCATACTCATCCTGCTGGCCCGCCCCGTGCCACGCTACCGGCTTGTGCTGGCCAGGTGGCTCGAGTCGCTGGTCGGACTGATCGTCATGATCGTCGCACTGCTGGCCGGAACCTATATCGGGGTGCTGATACAGGGACTGAGCGACCAGGTCAGCACGGGCACGTTGCTGGCGGTCGGCTTCAACGCCCTGTGCCTCGCCGTCGCGGTGCTTGGATTCTCATACCTCATCTCGGCCCAGGCCGACGACGGCGGTCGCGCCACGCTGCTGGCCACCGGTCTGGCGGTCGCGTTCTTCTTCGTGGACTTTCTCGCGGCGCTGTTCGAGTCTCTTGAACCCCTGAGCCTGGTGTCCCTCTTCCACTACTACGACCCCGTCGGCCTCGTTGTCGACGCATCCTTCCCCGGACTGCACGTCGCGGTGCTACTCGCTTCGGGAATCGTGACCTTCGGGGCGGGGATGCTCATCTTCGAGCGCCGGGACATCGCCGCCTGACGACCGGGGAGCCAGGCAGTCGAATATCCCGACCCGTCTCTCGGCCGAGAATCCCCTAGCGGCGGGGCTCCCACGAGAAGAACCGGACCGCCAGCAGCAGCCCCCCAAACAACCATCCGGCCATCGCGAGGAGGTGTACCGTCTCGAATCCGGAGCCGGATTCGAACGGGTTGAATGGCGTCAGCAGCGCCAGGGAGAAGTGCCTCACCGGGAAGATGTCGGCGAAGGTCGTAAGCCAGCCGGGCGCATCGTGCAACGGAATGAACACGTCGGATATGAACAGCAGCGGCAGAATGGACGCGTTGACGATGGCCGGCGAGGCGTCGGCATTGGGGATAATCGACGTAACGGCCAGCCCTAGCGCGCAGAAGGTAGCCGCCCCGACCGCAAGCGCTACCAGAAATGCCGGAAGCGTGGTCGTAGGGGCGTCCACGTCATAGAATAGCGCGCCCGCCGCGGTCACTATGGCGACCAACAGGATCGCAATGAGAGTGGCGTGAACGATCCTTCCGAATAGGAACGACAAGCCTGGAAGCGGCGTCCCGCGGGTCCGTTTGAGTAGCCCTTGGTCCCTGGACATCGACACGCTCATGGCCACGTTCGTGTAGCAGGCGCTGACCACGGACAGAGCCGCGATGGCCGGCACGTAGAAGGTCGACGTGTGCGCGGTCCCGCCGGGAAGGTCGATCTCGTCGTTGCCGAAGAGCAGGTTGAAGATCACCAGGAACATGAGCGGAAACACGAACGTGAAGAACGCGGCAACAGGGTTGCGCCAGAAGGCGGTGTTCTCGTACCTGACCTGCCGGAGCGCCAACGCCAGCGCGTTCACTCTGCCATCCCCTCCGGATCTGTGCCGCCGGCCAGATCCACGAACACGTCCTCGAGCGACGGGCGCGACACCGACAGCTCTTCCAGCTCGAGTCCACGCTCCAGGGCCCAACCCGTGAGCTCGTGCAACGTCTGAGTCGGCGAGTCCGTGGCAATGGTGAACCGGCCGTCCTCGTCCGTCGATTCGGCCGACAGGCCCCCGGGCAGCGGGCCCGCGTCTGAGCCGAGCCTGAGCTTGATCGTTGTAGTGGCGTCTCTGTGGACCAGCTCATTCGGGGTCCCTTCAGCGACGATCTCGCCGTGCACGATGATCGCCACCCGGTCCGCAAGGTACTCCGCCTCGTCCATGTAGTGCGTCGTAAGCACCACCGTCTTGCCGAGAGACTTGAGGTTCCTGACCATCTCCCAGGCGCCGCGACGCGCCGAGGGATCGAACCCGGTGGTCGGCTCATCCAGGAACAGCAGCTCCGGGTTCCCCGCGAGGCCGATCGCCACGTCCAGCCGCCGCTGCTGGCCTCCGGACAGGCGCCGCACCCGCGTCCGGCGCTGCTCCGTAAGCCCGATCACGTCCATGATCTCGTCCAGCGGCAGTGGATGAGGGTAGTACCCCCGGAACAGCTCGATCGTCTCCTCCACGGTCAGGTACGGTTCCACTCCCGTGGTCTGCAACACGATGCCGATCCGTTGCTTGAGGGCGCGGTCGTTCCGCCCCGGATCGTAACCAAGGACCGACACCTCGCCGGCGGTCCTATCGCGATGCCCCTCCAGTATCTCGACCGTCGTCGTCTTGCCGGCGCCGTTGGGACCGAGGAGGGCGAACACCTCCCCCTTAGAGACGCGCAGGTCGATCCCCCGCACAGCCTCGATCTGACCGTACGACTTGCGAAGCCCGCGGACCTCGATCGCCGGGGCGGACGGGTCTTGTGTCCTCGAAGTAGACATGCGGCCCAAACGTTATCGGCTGCCTCCGATCGTGTCAATCTCCAACACGGATCCACACCAGGGTTGTGAATGTCGCCACAATGTTGACACCCTAATTCGCGAAAACCTATACTTGCAAATGAGGCGTGGCGGATGGATGATAGATGTGTTTGCGGGTCGCACGAAGCTTGATTCATTGCGGGCTTCCTGTGACCTTTGTGTTCCCCCCTCCTTTGGCCGATCGGCAGGTCCATCATGGGCGCCGCGTCATGTGCCACGATCCCGACACTCCGTCCGAAGCGACGCATTGAAGTGACGATTTCGACAAAGAAAAGACGGCCCGCGCTCGAACAGCTCAAAGAGCTGCTGGCGGAGGGCAACCCCTATACGCTGCAGCAGCTAGCGGACGTCGTCGGCGTCACCAGGGAGCGGGTCCGCCAGCTTTGCGTCCAGCACGGCCTGGAGCGGGTACGGCCGCGGCAGCGGCGAAGATGCTCGGCATACGCCAAGGTCCTGAGGAACGACAACCGGACCGGCTTTTGCCGTAGCTGTTTATACCCGAAGGTCTGGCTCGTGTGCAGCACATGTGGACGCTCGTTCCAACGCAGCGAGGCTGAGCGACGCGCTCGCGACAAAAGGCGGATCACCAACCTGGTATTCTGCACAAAGCGCTGCATGGGCGCCTGGTTGGGCAAGACCTACGGCTCCAAGAAGGCCCTGTCCACCAGCTAGCTCAACGGCCTCCGGCAGCCACGGCGGCCCGGTTCCTCCACGTCCACATCGTGACCACCGCGAGAGCGGTCATGTAGCCCCTGCCCACAAGCTGGCCCTCGATGAAGGCCAGAGACCCAAACGCCAGCCACAGGAACAGCAAAGAGCCGGCCGTGGACCCCACGAGATTGCTGCCGGCCACGGCCTTGAGCGATCCCCGCTCACAAAGCGGCGTGTAGACGGCCGAGACTATCCACCATTGCAATCTGTTCCTATGATCTCCTCCCTTCTTCCCTTCTTCGGAAGGATTCCCCCGCCTGCGCCGGCGCACAACAGACCAAATCCAGCCCCGATTCTGCCCGGCTTGCATAGCTCCCGCTCCACGGCAACCATCCCCGCCTCCCTCATGAGATAATCCGCCCATGGTGCGACTCCCTCACCCCAACCTGCGCCTCTCGCTGCTGGCGGCTCCTGCGGTCGTCCTGAGCTGCTCCCTGCCCCTCGTCTCGCCGCGGCCCGAGCCGACCTTCCCTCCCCGGCCTGTTGTATCGGTCCCGGTCAGCCCCATCCCTTTCCCCACACGACCGGTAGCGACGCCGTCATCGACCGCCTCCCCAGCGCCGGTCACGTCGGGCCTGGTCACGAAGATCCCCACGCCGCAGGGCGGCGTCTCGGAGGAGTGGGAGCAGGCCGTCCGCCTGTTCCAGGTGGGTAACGTCCTGCAGTTCCGGGGACTGCTAGGCGAGGCCGTGCAGGCATACGAGCTCTCCATCCACACCTACCCCACGCCAGAGGCCTACACCTTCCTGGCATGGACCTGGATCTGGATGGACCGGCACGAGCTCGCCATCGACACTGCCAGGATGGCGATCGAGCTGGACCCGGACTACGGCAATCCCTACAACGACATCGGGTCCTACCTCATCCGGCTGGGCAGGCCCGACGAGGCCATCCCCTGGCTGGAGAAGGCGATGAAGGCCGAGCGATACGCAACTCCCCATTTCCCGCACCTCAACCTTGCCGACGTATGGATCGAGAAGAAGCAATGGCGGAAGGCCCTGGATGCCTGTGAGCAGGCTCTACTTCTGGCCCCCGACCAGCCATTGCCGCCGTTCCCAACCAGGGTGATCGGCGTCACCGGGCCGACCGAGACGAGGATCGACCCTGCCATGGTCGCGAAAGTGCCCGCCATCGAGGCCGCGATAACCGCCTACCTCGATGCCTGGAGCCGCCGCGACCCGGAGGCCGTCATCGGCATGAGCGCCCTGGACTCCCGTGCGGCCGTCAAGACGGTCATGCTGCACCTGGCCGAGGCAGAGGTACGTGGCTTACCGACCCGGGTCGAGGACCTGGAGGTCGTCCATCTGAGCGGAGACGAGGCCATCGTCAACATCTTACCGGTGCAAGGGGTGGAGCCGGTGACCAGCGCCTATCTCCTCTTACTGGTGGACGAAAGCTGGAAGGTAGGCGCGGCGGTCATAGACCTCTCCCCTGAAGGTGGACCTCAGTCGCCCCTCAGCTAACCCGAACCGGCCGCGATGAGCGGACCTGGTCCGGACACTACACAGCGGCCGTGACAGCGGGTAACATTGTCGGGATCTAACACACAATAGGAGCGTATGAATGTACGTAATCAGGAGAGTCTACAGAACGAAACCGGGACAGGCGAAGAACGTCGCGACCCTGGTCTACAAGCAGGGCTCGGCGTACCGGGACGCCGGGCAGCGAAGCGAGATTCGCGTCTCGTACAACGGTGGGACGCTACCCGGAGAGCAGGACATCGTGTTCCTCGAATGGACCGACGACTCGATTCAGTCGCCCAGCAGAGAGGGGCATGTCCTGCCCAAGGAAGCCCTGGCGTTGGGTGCCGAGGTCAGGAAGCTGATCGAGCATCAGCACATCGAGTTCTACGAGCTGTTGGCCCCATCCCAGGTCGAGGGCTGACCGGGGATTCGAACTCCCAACCCTCGACCGAAGATGTGTGAAAGCGTTTGTCATCCTGTCACACCCCAAGCTCACACGGTGTGGAATCCTGGCCACACGGGAACACGCGACGGCGGTCGAGGTGGAGCTGAAGAAGCTGGTGGATAGCAACCCGCGCCAGGTGCGGCGCATGGTAATTGCGTTCAAGGACCTGGTGGGGGAGCTCCACTATGATTGAGAGACCTTTAGGTGTGTGGTAGGTATGCGCTGCCCGAGGCGAGCGACGGGTCAGCCGCGCAGCACGGCCTTCAAGAAGGCCAGACCGTCGCGCGCCAGGGTCTCCGGCGACTCGGCGAATGGGCGCCAGGAGCGGCTCAGGGCCGCCATGTCGGACTGCCAGTTGAAGCACTCGATAGTCACGTCTGCCTGGTAGTCGATGTCCTTTAGTCCTGCGGCCAGCTCCTGCCAGGGAAAGAGCCCGTCGCCCGGGGTTCCCCGGTGACTGTCGGCGGCCTGGAGGTGGAATAGCTTGTCGCCCGCGATGCGGACGGCCTCCCGCACATCGGTCTCTTCGATGCTCATGTGGAAGGTGTCCAGCATTATGCCCACCGCGGGATGGTCGACAAGGTCAACGACCTCGCGCACGTGCTGAGCGGTGTTGAGGAGATTTGCCTCGTAGCGGTTCAACACCTCGATTCCCAGCAACATTCCGCCTTCCGTCGCATGTGTCCCCAGGACACCAAGCTCTTCGACGAAGCGGTCCACGCGGGCCCGGCGTACGTCGCTGGTGAACAGCTCCTTGCCACCGACGCCGGCCATGGCTCCCGTGCAGACGCTGGCGCCCACTCCGGCGCCGACCTCGATGCACCGGTCTATCAGGTCTGCGCCTCGGCGACGAACGGCCGCGTCCTCGTGGGACAGGTCGCTGTCAGGGCCGAACACCGCGACGATGGTGCACCCAAGATCCTCGTTTTCGAGAACCCGTCTCAAGGCCTTCGTATCGACCTGTGTGCCGTCCTGTATGCCGAATTCTATCAACTCAGCGCC
>CAZGRI010000013.1:0-24790 GCA_964528205.1 uncultured Dehalococcoidia bacterium
AACGCCGACGACAGCATGCTCGCTATCAGCGCCTCGACCTCCGCCAGCGTGGGCCCCGGGGTGGGCTGCGGTGGGGGCACGGCCGTCGGACTGGATTCGTCCAGGAGCTCCGCGATGGCCTGCGACACCTTGGCGTCTATCAGACCGTCAAGCGTTTCGATGGTCTCGTCGTCGGCCTGTATCACGACAGACTGCTGCGTGGGTATGGCCGTTATCGCAGCCGTCACGCGGTCTTCGACAAGCGCTTCAATCTCTTCAAGAGTGGGGGCCGGACTCGGCCGCGGGGTCGCCGTGGGACTGGCGGTCGGCGTGGCGGTCGGGCTTGGCGTGGGGGTCCGGGTCGGCGAAGGTGTCGCCGTAGACCTCTGGCTTAGGACCGCCACCTGGCCGTCGATTCGCTCGACCGTCGAGCCGAGGGTCTCGATCTGCGTCTCGAGCCGGTCGATACGGGCGTCGGCAGCGGGCTGCGGGGCTTCGCATGCGACGGCCACGCCCCAGACCAGAAGCAGTATGATGACGACCGGTGCATAGGGTACGCTGAACGCGCCGATTGACGCTTTGGACCGCATACTCACTCTCGGCAACGCCGCATCGCGACATTGGCTCCGCCAGATGGCGGCTGGCTACGCTGCGCAGGACACCGCACTAGGGGTAGATGGCCAGCTGCCTCAGGCCCTCGTCTTCGGGATAGCCGAACATAAGGTTCATGTTCTGCACGGCCTGGCCCGCAGCTCCCTTCACCAGGTTGTCGAGGCAACTGACGACCACCAGCCGCCCCGCCCGCGGGTCCACGGTGGGGTATACGAGGCAGAAGTTGGAGCCTGTCGTCTGCTTGGTCTGTGGAGGTGTGTCGGTGACGCGAACGAAGGGCTCGCCATCGTAGAACTCTCGATACATTTCCCGGACGCTCTGCTTCGTCATAGTCTCGTCGACCAAGGGAGCGTAGCAGGTAGCGAGAATACCCCGCGTCATGGGTATTCTATGGGGAATGAAGGTTACCTTCGCGCTGTCCGCTTCGCGAAGCTCGGCTAGCTCTTGCGCGATCTCGGGCTGGTGGCCATGGCCATCCAGACCGTACGCCACGACGTTCTCGTTGGCCTCGCCGAAATGGTCTAGCGAGCTGGTCGTCAGGCCTCCGCGACCGGCGCCGGATAGTCCGGACTTGGCATCGATGATGATATCGTCGGCGACCAGACCTTCGCGCACCGCCGGGGCCAGGGCCAACAGGGCCGTCTCCGGATAGCAACCGGGATTGGCGACGAGTGGAGCCACTCTGATGCCCTCTCTATGAATCTCGGGCAATCCGTACACCGATTGTGCCAGCAGCTGAGGTGCGGGATGGTCAACGCCGTAGGCCTGTTTGAACGCACCCGAGTCGTGAAGGCGGAAGTCCGCCGCTACGTCCACCGCTTTAACGCCGCTTTCCACCAGTGGTGCCAATACCTCTGCGCTGGCACCACTGGGAAGCGCCGAGAACGCCAGGTCGACCGGCTCATCAATGGTCCTGGTGATGGGAAGATCAATCTGCCAGAGGTGGGGGAGCACCTCAGGGACGCGTTTACCCGCTGCGCTTCGGCCCGTGACCGAAACGATCTCCACCTCCGGATGCCTGTGCAGGATGCGGGCAAGCTCAGACCCGGCGTATCCGCTCACATTGATTATGCCGACCTTCAAGCCACCCTCCTACTCTGAGTGGTCAAGCGGGAGACCCAAGTATAGTCCTCGCCAGGGAGTATAACAAAGGGAACACCTGGTTGAATCTTAATGCTGGTTCTTCGGGTCCGTGCCGGACCGGCGGTTTCCGGTACCGTCGGGCGGAGGTGCTCAGCCGCCTCGACCGTTGGAGGCTTCGACGAAGCTTCGCATCGCGCCCGGTAGCGGCGCGATGGTCTCCTTTCTGACCTCGCCCATCAGGCATACCTGTATCCAGTTGCGTTCCAGGAGATAGGTGCTGTTATAGCTGAGGAAGTAGCCCGCATCCTCCATCCGGCGCCCGACTTCACTCGTCGTCGCCCCCTCAGGCAGCTCGATCGTGATCACCGCGGGCGACGAGTGGTCGTCTGGAGCCACGATGCGGTAGCCGAGCTGCCTCAACTCTCTCCGGAGCCAGCTGGATACCTCCGCTATCTCTTCGAAGACAGTGTCCGCCTCGAAACGGCCCAGCGCGGCGTCCAGCGCGTAGACCAGGTTGGACGACATCGTGAAGGGAACGCCGTCCTTCACGGCATGGAGGCCCAGATCCATGTACCGTGGCAGCGCATGGGGCGCCGGGTGGACCTCGTGGTTGTGGAAGACCATCGACAGCCCCGGGTACGAGCCGAGTCCCTTGCCGCTGACGCACGAGCCGAGGTACACATCACCGAGGTCCACGGGCACGGTGCCAATCGAGCTGATGCAGTCCACGGCCAGTCTGATGTCCCTGGCCGCGCAGACGTCTTTCAGCATTTCCAAATCGTTGAGTACGCCGGTGGAGGTCTCGCAGTGGACGGCCCAGAGCCATTCCGCGTCCCCCGCCTGGTCCAGCGCTGCTTCAATCAGGTCGCGTCCCACGGGCCGTCCCCAGTCGACCCGCAAGACCTCGAACCTCAGCAGCATCCGTCGCGCGTGATCCAGAAGCCTGTCCCCAAACTCGCCGCTGCTGATGACCAGTCCCCCTCCGGGGAGCAGCGATAGCTGGCCCGCTATCGTGTCGTTGGCCATTGTGCCCGAACCCAGTAGTATCTCCGTGTGCCTGGAACCGACCAGCCGGGAGAGACGGTCCTTCAATCGCTCGATGTCGGCGACGAACCCCGGGGCGCGGTGGGAGACGGGCCCTCTGGCGAACGCCTTCTGGACCTCGGGGCGGATGCTGACGGGTCCCGGCAGCAGATTTACGGGGTCTCGCGCTGCGGAAGCTACCGGCTCGGGACCGAGGTGCGCCGAGAAGTCATCCCTCAATGTGGCGAGCTCGCGGTACATGGGCTGGTACAGTGCCTCGTCCGTTCCCACCTGCGGTCCAAAGGGGACGAACCCCAGCCGCTGGTACATCCTCCCCTGCATTAGCGTGCCCGAGATTATAGCGATGTCGTATCCGCGGTCCAGACAGTGCCGTGCCAGCCTGGTAAGCAGCCCCTTGATGATCCTGCCGTGGCGGTGCGACTTCTGTATCGACAACAACCGTATCTCGCAGACCAACTTGCCGGGCGGCAGATAGGAATCGAGATCCTGGAGCTTCTGGTCCAGCGAGAAGGGGTGTCGGTCTCGGGCCGCCACCATTCCGATCAGTTGCCCATCCCTTACACAAATGAAGTATGTGTTCTCATGGTGGAACCTGTCGACCAGGAGCCTGTCCGGATTCGACTCATGTTGAGGAATCTCCTCCACGAAAGTCTCGTAGTTCAAGCTGTGGATCTGCTCAAACTCCCACTCCTCGGTGGCGACCTTGAAGGTTAGGGGCGCGAGGGTTCTTGTGTCCCTCATGTTCCTCTCGTCGGTTGGCTCGGATTGTCTGATCATACACCCTCGCCGGAGGGGCTGCGCTGACCTTTGACCAGGGACCGGATGTTGTCCCGATGGGAGAACAGTATGATCGCCGCCAGGAGTGATAGGCCAACCACTTCCGCCTGGGTCCGTCCCATCAGGACTGCGACCGGAGGCGTTAGGGCCACGGCAACGAGCCCGCTGAGGGTGACCTTCCTGCTGAGCGCCAGCGTGACGGCCGCCAGGGCATAGGCGATGAGCACCAAAACGTAGTTAAAGACCAGCACGGCACCCATGACTGTCGCGAGCCCCTTGCCACCCCGGAACTGAAGCTGCGGGGGCCATATGTGCCCGGCGACGGCGGCGCCGATGACCAGCATCACGGCCCACGTCTCCAGGCCGAGGAGCACCGAGGTCCCCGCCGCCAACGCGCCCTTCGCCGCGTCGCCGGCCAGTGTCGTCGCGGAGGCCGGAAGCCCGACTATCCTGGCCACGTTGTGACTGCCGGCGGAGCCGCTTCCGAGTTGTCTTATGTCTCGCCCGGTACGAAGCCGGACCAGGTAGTAGCCCGTCGAGAAGCTGCCCAACGCGTACGCACCCAGCACCATCAGAAGCTCTCTGATATACATCCCGAGCCCCATCCGATCCGACCCGGCGTGCCTGACTCACATCCCAGGTCCAGTCGCCTGGAATTATACTGAATCACCCACCGCACCTAAAGCGAAGATTCAGGGAGGGTAGTCTTTACACGTCCCGGCCCTCAAATGACAGGGCTCTTCATCGAGGTGGAAGAGCGGCGCTCAGAGCAAGCCGCTCGGGGCCGTCAGGCCGCGCGCCTCCGCGTCTTCCTCTTTCGCCCCGCGGACCGCTCGAACGCAGGCTGCGCCGGACAGACATCGACGAGAACACAGCGCTCGCACTGAGGCCGCAGGGCCTTGCACACTGCTCTCCCGTGCCTGATCAGATACATGTGGAACGAGAACACGTCGTCGGGCGGGACCTTCGACTCCAGGATGTCGTGGGCCTTTTCGGCGGTGATCTTGGGCCCGATAAGCCGGAGTCGTTTGGCCACCCGGTAGATATGGGTATCCACCGGCATGGCGGGCAGGCCCATCGAGAAGCAGAGTACGATCGCCGCGGTCTTGGGGCCGATGCCCGGCAGGTGCTTGAGCCAGGCCTTCGCCTCGTCCAGCGGCATCTCTCGCAGGAACGACAGGTCGTAGGAGCCGACCTCCCTCTCGATCATCTGCAGCACCGCCATAATGCGAGGCGCCTTCGTCTTCGCCAGACCTCCCATGCGTATCGCGAGCTCGACCCTCTCCACCGGCCCTCCTGCCACGGCCTCCAGGGAGCCGAACTCCGCCATCAGGTTGTCGAACGCGCGGCCCGAGTTGATGTCGGACGTGTGCTGGGAAAGTATCGTATAGACAAGCTCGGAGGCGGGGTCGTACCGTAACTTCCACTCCACCGGCCCGTACTCGGGACCCAGAGCATCCATGACGTGCTGCACGGGAACAGCCCGCCGTCTCCTGCCCTTTTGGTCTCGACTGGCGGTGGTCATGGACGCGGTCTTTACAGATCGAGCGGTCAGCGTATCACACGTGGACGCGTCGCGGTGCAAATCGACCGGCGCGGACTTGACAACGCCGTCGGGCCTCCATTAACGTCGAATCATGGCGTAGCGCCAGACCTTGCGGCCTTCCACGTTAGTGTGAGGCTAAAAACGTCTAACAAGACCGTGATTGTCATTCCTGTCCGACTCCTCGGAGAGCGAAGCGAAGAATCTAGGCATACGCCGGGATTCCAAGTCGTCCTTCTCCCGAAGGACTCCTCGAGAATGACATGAGCGCAGCTTTTGTTAGAGGCTTTGAAAGACCGAGCTGAGCAGGCAACTTGACTTTCGAACAACATCTCCTGGAGCTGGGCGACGAGAGCAGACCGTTGAGACACGCCGGCCTCTTGCCGCTCTCGGGGCTGCTCTCTGAGGAGTTGGACGACCTCAGGGCCGCGTGGCTCTCTTTGTCCCCCACGAGACGGTGTGAGATCCTGGGCGCTCTGGTGGCGCTCGGCGAAGACAACATCGAGCTCGACTTCACGTCTGTCTTCAGGATCAGCCTCGCCGACGAGGACGAGCAGGTCCGCGAGAGGGCGACTCGTGGCCTGTGGGAGTGTGAGGACCGCGCCGTCATCCGGCCGCTGATCGCTCTCATGCAGGGCGATAGGTCGGTCAAGGTAAGGGTCGCGGCCGCCATGTCGCTCGGCAATTTCGTCGACATGGCCCAGGACGGCAAGCTGTTGTCCCGTGACGGCGATAGGATGCGCGAGGCGTTCATGGCCGTGATCGACAACGTCCACGAGGAGCCGGAGGTCCGCAGACGGTCGATCGAAGCCGTCGCGAGCTTCCAAACTCCCGAGATCGAGAAGATCATACGGCAGGCCTACGAGGGCGAAGACTCCAAGCTACGGCAGAGCGCGGTGTACGCCATGGGGCGCAACTCCGACACGATGTGGCTCCCGCTCATCATGGAAGAGCTCGAGGACCCCGATGCGGCGATGCGGTACGAGGCGGCCAATGCCTGCGGCGCACTGGGCGACGAGTCGACTGTGCCTCACCTGATCAGGCTCATCGACGACGACTTCGAGGTCCAGATATCCGCAATCCAGGCCCTGGGGAACGTGGGCGGCTCGCTGGCAAAACGTGCCCTTCTCCAGTGCCTCAAGATGGGAGATGAAGCACTGGAGAAAGCCGTCCAGACGGCGTTAAGCAACATCGAGTTCGATGAGGACCCTCTGGGATTCCAATTCCACCCTTGAGCTTCAGGCCTGTCACACGGGCCGGTCCATCCTGCCAGAGGGCGACACGATCCTTTTTTCAGAAGCCCCCTCCTTCCATCCTCCTGGATACCCCTGCCGGCACAGTACCCCACTCTCCCGGTCCACCGTTGCGGTCCTGATCCGGTTGCCGTCAAGGTATCCGGTTCTTAGATCGCGCGACGAGCCTCTCTCGCGGCCCTCGGGTAGGCACGGGGGCCCACCCCTAGCTCACACGGCCCTCTCGTAGGGGCAATCCCCCCGTGGTTGCCCCGTCCACGGTACAGTCTGCGCTCCAGAGCAGTCCTCACCTTACCGCCTCAACCACGTGTAACGAAGGTGGAACGAGCTTTCCCCAGGGCCCTCTTGACAAGAACAGCAAGAGCGGACATATTATAGGCAGTAGAACATCTGTGCTATCCAGGAGTACCGAGCCCTGTGAAGATCGCGTGTGTACTGGTCACCCACCTGCCTGTGAAGGCTGAGGTGCGAAGGAACGACGCCCTTCGCGATAGGCCGGTCCTCATCACTACTCAGTCCAGTGATGGAGCCAGGGTCCTGGACGTTTCGTCACAGGTGACGGGTGTGTCGACCGGCATGCCGTTGCAGGAGGCGCTGTCGCGGTGCGGGGGCGCTGCTCTAATCGAAGCGGACGAGACCTACTACCACCAGGTGTTCGACCGGATCGTCGACAGACTCCACGACAAAAGTCCGCTTATCGAGAAGGGAGAGCTAGGGTGCGCCTTCTTGGACATGCATGGGACCGAGAAGATGTACGGCGGCGACGCGGGTATCGTACGCTCTCTAATGGGGGCTGTCCCCGAAGACCTGACTCCACGTGCCGGGTTGGCCGAGTCTAAGTTCCCGGCGTACGTTGCGGCCGTCACGAGCAAGTCCGGTCGCGCGACCAGGGTCCCAAAAGACGTGGCTGCCTTCCTAAAGGACCTCTCCATAGACCTGTTGCCGCTGTCATGGGAGGACCGAGCACGGTTGCACGGCTTCGGCATCCACACCATGGGACAGATCGCATCCCTCTCGATCGGGTCTATGCAGGCCCAGTTCGGCATCCAGGGTCGAGTGGGATGGGAGCTGGCCAGAGGTATCGATAGCAGGCCTTTCATCTCCTCGAAACACCATGAGGCTGTCACCGACTTCCTTACATTCCCTATCCCTGCCACCTCGCTGTTCGCCATACTGCCGGCCGTTGAGATACTGCTCGGCCGGGTCCTTTCTCACCCATCCCTCCGGGGGAAGTATCTCCGCTCGATCTCCCTTCAGGCGAATGTTCTCAACCGGTCTCCCTGGTCGAAGAGGCTTGCTTTCAAAAGTCCCATAAACAGGAAAGAGCCAGTGCTCTTCGTGCTCAGGAACGCCCTGGAGGCCACCGAGATCCCCGGCCCTCTGGAGGATATCCGCATGACAGTCTCCGACACCGCAGGCGAGTCCGGAACGCAGTCGAGCCTGTTTGTGGAGGTCCGTAAGCAACAGCAACTCCGCGAAGCCATGAGGCAGCTGGAGGTACGGCTGAGAGCGAGGCCTCCGGTTTACAAGGTGATGGACGTCGAGCCATGGTCAAGAATCCCGGAAAGAAGACAAGCCCTAGTCGAATTCGTCCCCTGAACAGGCCCGAGCCGGTCCAGGTGGAGGAGGACAACGACCGCAGGCCGTCCGCGATCGTCTCGCGTGGCCGGAGCGCCGTGGTCACCTCCATAGAGGACGTATGGGAGATCGTCGATGAGTGGTGGCGGGCCAGTCCCATAGCCCGGCGCTACTACCGAGTCGCCGTCCAGGGAGGTGCGACCACCACGGTCTTCCGCGACCTGGCCAGCGGGGCCTGGTACGAGCAACGGATTTAGGGACGAGCCGGCTTTGTTTACGTCCTGCGTGTTCGACCCACCCAAGGCGTCTGCCTTTTGCCAACTCCCATGAGCTACGTCGAGCTGCACTGCCACAGCAACTACTCATTCAAAGAGGGCGCATCCTCGTTGGAGGAGCTCATTGTGCGCGCCAAGGAGCTGGGATATCCGGCTCTTGCCCTTACAGACCACGACAACTTCTGTGGGGCAATGGAGTTCTCCAGGATCGCCAACAGCGTCGATATCCAGCCCATAACCGGCGCCGAGGTGACCCTCGACAACGGCTCTCACCTGACTCTCCTGGCTGAGACACGTCAGGGCTACTCCAACCTCTGCAACCTCATGACGTACTCTCGGATGGGACAGAGCGGGGGCCGGCTTGACCCTGGACTGGACCCTGTCCTCCTGGCGGACCACGCCAAAGGACTGGTCCTGCTCACCGGCTGCTCGAAGGGAGAGGTCCCCAGCCTTATCACCGAGGGTAGGGCCGACGACGCCGAGACGGAGCTGCGTAAGTATCTCGAGTGGTTCGGGACTGGAGGTGTCTTCGTCGAGCTGCAGCACAACCTGGTCTACGGTGACACCCCTCGAAACAAGCGTCTTTTACGTCTTGCCCGGACATTGGGCGTCGGTGTCGTCGCCACGAACAGCGTTCACTATCACCTGCCGCGGCGTCACCGTCTCCAGGACGCGCTGGTCGCCATCCAGCACAACAAGACCCTGGAGGAGACCCATCGCGAGCGGCGTCCCAACGGCAACTTCTACCTCAAGTCGGCCGGCCAGATGGCCGCCCTCTTCCAGGAGCTTCCGGAGGCCATCCGCAACACGACTCTCATAGCCGAGCGGTGCGCCTTCAACCTCGAGACGAACCTTGGTTACGAGCTCCCCGGCTACGAGGTGCCTCCCGGACATACGACCCAGTCGTTTCTGGAGGAGACCTGCCGTGAGGCGGCGTTTCGCAAATACGGCTCGATAGACTCCAAAATTCAGAGCCGGCTGGAGGAGGAGTTCCGCCTGATTCGAAAGCACAACCTGGCCGGCTTCTTCCTCACCTACTACGAGGTGATCCAGATCGCGCGAGAGGCCATGATCGACCTCGGCCTCGGCAACCCCGAGGTACCCCTGGAAGCGCGGCCTCCCGGTCGAGGTCGCGGATCATCGGTCGCCATGCTCGTTGGATACCTTATCGGCCTGTCTCACATCGACCCGATGAAGTGCGGCCTGTCTCTTGACCGGTTCATCAACGACGAAGCCGTTACCGCCCTGGACATAGACCTGGACTTTCCCCGCGACATTCGAGAGGAGCTGATCAAAAGGGTCCACGAGAGGTACGGCTGGAAACGGGCGGCGCTCACGGCCGCCATCTCCACCTACAAGATGAAGGGATGCATCCGGGACCTGGGCAAGGCGTTGGGGCTCCACGCGGACGACATCGATAAGCTCGCCAAACGCGTCGACACGCGCCATGCCAAAGGCCTCGGCTCGGAGATGTCCGGCCTCCCGGACTTCCGCCACAAGGTCGGCGCTCCCGTGTGGGACACGCTGATAGAGCTGGCGTCGGAGCTTCAAGGGTTCCCGAAGTACCTGATGCAGCACTCCGGGGGCATGATCATCAGCTCCGACCCCCTCATCGACATGGTCCCCGTCCAGCCGGGTGGGATGGCGGACCGCTACATCTGCCACTGGGACAGGGACAGCGTCACCGATGCGAACTTCGTCAAGATCGACTTCCTGGCCCTTGGCGCTCTGTCGCAGATGCAGGAGGCCCTGCTGCTCATCGAGGCGCACAGAGACGAGTTCGTGGACCTCTCACGCATCGGGTTCGACGACATGAAGGTCTACGAATCGATCCATAAGGCGGACACGATCGGCATCTTTCAGGTAGAGTCCGCCGCGCAGATGCAGACGGTGGTCCGGCTCAGGCCGCAGAGTCTCCAGGAGATGGCCTACGAGGTCGCGGCGGTGCGTCCGGGCGTGGGCATCAACAACGGCGTCAGCCAGTTCATCGAGCGGTACCGGCATGGCGCCGAGGAGGAGTACGTCCACGAAAGGGAGAGGCCCGCGCTAGAACGCACCCTGGGGGTGATCCTATACCAGGACCAGGTGAACGAGCTGGCGGTCCACGTTGCCGGTTTCGGCCCCAAGAAAGCCGACGACCTTCGCCGCGCCTTCGGTCGCAAGAACAACCAGGGCCTCCTGGAGCGGTACTGGGAGGAGTTCAGAGACGGCGCGGCGGCCAATGGGGTTCCTGAAGAGGCGGCGCATCAGATATTCGGGAAGTTCTCGGGGCAGTACATGTTCCCCGAGTCCCACGCCTATGCGTTCGGCGTTACCGCATACCAGATGGCCTGGCTGAAGTACTACTATCCACTGGAGTTCTACGTCGCCATATTCAATCAGCAGCCGATGGGATTCTACAACCTGGAGACCCTGAAAGAGGATGCCAAGCGTCACGGGATCAGGCCCCTGAACCCGGACATCAATGAGAGCTCGGCGAAGTGCACGATAGTGGACGACGAGTCGTTCATACTAGGGCTCCTGCACGTGAAGGGGCTGGGCCAGGCCAACGTGGACGCCGTTATCGAAGCCCGGGAGCAAGGAGGTCGATTCCATAGCCTTGCGGACGCCATGCGGCGCAGCGGGATACAACGAGAGGCGGTCGAGAACCTGGTCACGGCCGGAGCCTTCGACTCCATGGTCTCAGACCGCCGGTCGGCGCTATGGGAGGCCGGACTCCTCTACCGGCCCGTTGGGGACCAGAAGGCGCTCCCATTTCCGGTAGAGCAGGACATGGCCCGGCTTCCAATGATGACCGATTGGGAGACCATGCTGGGCGAATACCGCACAATGGCGGTCCACCCCGACGGTCACCTCATGGCCCACATGAGAGAGCGCCTTCCCAAAGAGGTCACGCCCAGCCAGGACGTACCGGGCCTTCAAGACGGCGCCGAGGTCACCGTCGCCGGGCTGGTCATCCGCAGGCAGCACCCCGGCGCCAACGCCGTCTTCATCACCCTGGAGGACGAGTTTGGCCACATCCCGCTCGTCGTATGGCCACAGGTCTTTCAGCGCTACCGGCTCGTCATCAGAGAGCCGGTGCTCCAGGTCCGCGGCATCGTCTCTCGGCGGGGCGGGACCCTCAACATCGTGGCCCAGCACATAAGCGGAATACCCCTGGACTACTCGCTACCCCCATCCAAGAATTGGGGGTAGGTCCCGTCATTCCGGCGAAGGCCGGAATCCAGAGGGCTTCGCTCTTGCCGGGAAGCGCCCCGGGTGCCACAGAGCCACGCTCCCAACCGGGTTGACACTAACGGCTTGGTCTGCCCCCAGTCCCGGCCCTATGGCGCCAGTGCCTCCTTCAGGAAGTCAAACGCTCCCTCTTCCCCGGGGGCAACTTTCTTCTCAATTAGCTTACCGGAGGGGCTGGAGAATGAGATCGTGGAGTCGCCCCGCCGAATCGTGTAGATGGGCGTCTCCGGGTATACCCGACCAGCAACGCACAGGATCGTGTGCAACAACTGCTCGACATACGCGTCCGGAGGAAGCTGCACATCCTTACCGGCGATATGGATACGACTTCCGAATGTCTTGGGGCCAACGACTGTGGTGCTGACCCCGCCCCTGTATTCTGGAAATGCCTGCAGCGGCAGAAGGTCTCGCGTCAGGGCGTCCCTAGGGAAGTCGAAGGCGCCCTCCTCGCCCGGCGCCACCTCTTCCAGAAACAGGTTGCCGGACGGGGGAGACATCGCGATCGTAGAGTTGCCCCGCCGCACTACGATGACGGGGAGTGTAGAACAGGGCGGGCCCGCAGGGCAGTGGGCCCTGAACGCGCCCTCCTCAACGTACGCGTCCGGGGGAAGGCCTATCCCGCCGTCGCGGACCTCGATGACCTGCCCGCGGCCAAGCCTCGCTTCCTCATATCCCTTTACATCGGGGAGCAGCACCAGATCCGGGCCGCGGGCCGTCTCCTCTTCCAGCGCCGCCTCCACAATGGCGGACATGGCCGTTGGCTGCGACAAAGCCTGGGGCGTTGAAGGCGACTCCAGTTCCAGCACCAATACGAAGGCCACCAGAAGCGTGCCTAGGGTTGCTAGCCCAATGGAAAGGGTCGCAACACCGCGAGGTGATTGCATCACTGCCTCAACACCGTTGTGTTCGCACAGCGCTGGGATGCGACATCGAGGTCATGCCGTTATTCACGTGACTTGGGGCCGCTAGCATGTCCAGCCTGTCACTTTAGCGTTGCTCGTCAAGGGCGAAGCCCTCTGGATTCCGGCTTTCGCCGGAATGACAGGGCCCTGAACTCAAGACGAATAACTTCCTCCATCTGTTCCCATTCTATCGGCTGGGATAGCGGCCGGTATGGGCCGGTTGTGACATCTCCGGCGACGTAATACAATTGCGCCGCGGCCACTGCCCGGTCGCATCGCCGATTCCACCCATTGAGGAGGGCCCCCATGGACCCCGACAAAGACCAGTTGATGACCATGATGCGACGGATGATGACCATCCGCCGGTTCGACGAGACGGTGAAGGAGCTCGTCCAGAGCGGGGAGCTGGTTGGGGCCGCCCACTGCTACATAGGCGAGGAGGCGGTGGCGGTGGGGGCGTGCGCCGCCCTCAGGGACGACGACTATATCACCGGCAACCACCGCTCCCACGGTCACCCCATAGCCAAGGGCGGCGACATCAGGAAGGCCATGGCCGAGCTGCTGGGCAAGAGCACCGGCTACTGCAAGGGCAAAGGAGGGTCGATGCACCTGGCCGACTTCAGCATCGGTATCCTGGGAGAGTCCGGCATCGTGGCGTCAGCCCTGCCAGTCGCCGTCGGAGCGGGTCTCGGCAGCAAGATGCAGGGCACCGACAGGGTTGTCGTATCGTTCTTCGGCGACGGCGCCAGCAACCAGGGCGCGTGTCACGAGGCTATGAACCTAGCCTCGATCTGGAACCTGCCGGTGATCTTCCTCTGCGAGAACAACCAGTACGCCGTCACGACCAGCTTCAAGGAGTCGGTGGCCGTGGAGAACATCTCCGACCGGGCGACCGCCTACAACATGCCCGGGGTTCTGGTGGACGGACAGGACGCGCTGGCCATGTACGAGGCCACCAGGGCCGCCGTAGCCCGGGCCAGGGCCGGCGAAGGGCCGTCCCTGATCGAGGGGAGGACATACCGCTACGAGGACCACTCGGAGGGCCTGGACCGCATCGTCCGAGACCCGTACCGGACCGACGAGGAGATCGAGGAGTGGCGCAGACGAGACCCCATCGAGCTCCACAAGGCGACCCTCGTCGACCAGGGCGTGGCCTCCCAGCAGGAGATCGACGCCGTGCAAGCCGAGGTAGCCGCCGCCATCGAGGAGGCCCTGGAGTTCGCCAGGCAGAGCCCGTATCCGGAGCCGGAGGCCCTGACGGAGGACCTGTACGCCGACCCGATCCCCATCGCGTAGCCGGACCGTCATCGACAACCCGCCACAGTCGCACACCGAAGGTGAGATATGGCTGAGATCACTTACGCTGACGCCCTGAACCAGGCGATCAAAGAGGAGATGCGCCGCGACGAGTCGGTCTTCATCATGGGCGAGAGCATCCGGGGCGGCATATACGGCGTAACGGGCGGGCTCTCCCAGGAGTTCGACGAGCGCACCCTGGACACGCCGCTGTCGGAAAACGGCTTCGTAGGCGCCGCCGTTGGGGCGGCAGCCGTCGGCATGCGGCCTATCGTCCAGTCAGCTTCGAGCTTCCTGTGGGTCGCCATGGACCAACTGGTCAGCCAGGCCGCCAAGATGCGGTACATGTTCGGCGGGCAGGTCGACCTTCCAATCGTCTACCGGTGCGGGATGGGCTACGGGAACAACACCGCGGCGCACCACACCGACCGGCCGTACCCGATGTACATGAACATGCCGGGACTCAAGATAGCCATCCCGACGAGCCCCGCCGACGCCAAGGGACTGTTGAAGACGGCGATCCGCGACAACGACCCGGTGATGTTCTTCGAGGACAACAATCTTATGGGGACCCGTGGCGAGGTGGAGGACGGAGACCACACCATCCCGTTCGGCATCGCCGACGTGAAGCACGAGGGCACGGACGTCACGGTCGTGGCGCTGGCCGGCATGATGAGGAGGGCCCTGGCCGTTGCCAACGACCTCGCGGAAGAGGGCATCTCCGTCGAGGTCGTCGACCCTCGGACCATCGTGCCGTTGGACAAGGCGACGATCCTTGCCTCGGTCGAGAAGACAGGCCGGCTCGTGGTGGTCGACCCCGCCCACAAGAGCTGCAGCGTCGCCAGCGAGATATCCGCCATGGTCGCACAGGAGGGATTCTGGACCCTCCAGGCGCCGATACAGCGGGTGACGAGCCTGGACGTCCACTTCCCCTTCAGCCCGGCCCTGGAGAAGCTGGTCTTCCCTAATGAGGACAAGATAGCCGAGGCGATCTACGCCGCCCTGGAGTAGAAGCTCCTGGTCCCGCGCCGGCTCCTCGAACACGACTTTCACACGCACCCTATCAGCACGCCAAGGAGGACCGGTGCTCGCCTATCGAAATCAGCAAGTGGAGTGCAAAAGAGCCTGAAGGATCACGGTTGAGAGTTCAGGAGAGCTGTAATGGCGACTAACGTGTTGCTCCCCCAGTGGGGCATGAACATGGAGGACGGGCTGCTGGTCAAGTGGCTGGTCAACGAGGGTGACACGGTCGAGGCCGGCCAGCCGCTCGTTGAGGTCGAGACCGCCAAGATCGAGTCGGAGTTGGAGTCGCCGGTGGCGGGAGTCGTGGCCCATTTGATGGCCAGGGAGGGGACCACGGTCGACGTCGGGACCATTGTCGCCGTCCTCGGAGCGCCTGGTGAGGAGGTGCCGCGGCCCGACGAGACCAGGCCGCAGCGCCGAGCCGGCTCCACGAGGCGGCGGCCCTCCGGCGACGGGGCGGCCGCGTCGAGAGCAGGAGCCGTCCAGGTGACGCCGGTGGCCAGACGTCTGGCCCGTCAGGAAAACGTCGACCTCGCAGGCGTCACCGGAACAGGGCCCAACGGCCGGATCACCGAGGGCGACGTGCGTCAGGCCATCGAGGCGGGTAAGCCCGGCACCGCCGTGCAGGTCGTCCCCAGGGCGAGGCACCTGGCGAAAGAGCATGAGATCGACCTGGCCCGGGTCCAGGGGTCCGGCCCCAGCGGTCGTATACTCGTCGCCGACGTCGAAAGGGCCATCGCGGCCCAGGCATCGGCCGCGGCCGCCGAGATCGTGCCGCTGAGAGGCCTGCGCAAGACCATAGCCACTCGCATGGCCGACAGCGCTCGGACCACCGCGCCCGTGACGCTGACAACCGAGGCAGACGTTACGGAGCTGGTGGGACTGAGGGAGAAGCTGGTCTCCGCGTGGCGTCCCCACAGGGTCCGGCCGCTGGAGATCGACCTGATCGTCAAGGCCACTTCCCAGGCGCTCAGGGAGCACCCCCGGCTAAACGCGATGCTTGTGGACAGCGAGATACGCCTGCTGGAAGAGATCAACATCGGCGTGGCGATGGCAGTGCCCGACGGGCTGATGGTCCCGGTCGTCGATGGCGCGGACCGCAAGGACGCCCTGGCCATCGCCCAGCAGATCAGGGATTATGCCAGGAGATCGCGGGACGCGGACCTGTCGGTCGATGACGTGACCGGCGCGACTTTTACGATAACGTCGCTCTCCAATTACGCGATCGATGCGTTCACGCCGATCATCGACGCGCCGCAGGTCGCGATTCTCGGCGTCGGACGTATCGTCGAAAAGCCCGCGGTCCACCACGGTGAGGTCGCCATCCGGTCGTTAATGTTCCTCAGCCTGACGTTCGACCACCGGGCGCTGGACGGCGTGCCCGCCGGAGAGTTCCTGGGAGCGCTGAAGACCAAGCTGGAGAACCCTGGATGGATGGGGTCGAACGGCGCTGAGGGCTAAGTTGGCCACCGTCGGTATCATCGCCAACCCGGCCGCCGGCAAGGACATCCGACGCCTCGTCGCCCAGGGTCGCGTGGTCTCAGATCAGGAGAAGATCAACATCCTGCGGCGCATGCTGGTGGGACTGGACGCCACGGGCATCGACCGCCTCGTTATCATGCCCGACTCCGCCATGCTGGGTAGGGCTGCGATCAACGAGGGCAGCTTCGGCTTCGAAATCGAGTTCCTCGACATGACCGTCTTCAGCGCCGAGCGCGACTCGACCAGAGCGGCCGAGCTCATGAGCGGCATGGACGTTGACTGCCTCATCACCCTCGGTGGAGACGGCACTAACCGCGCGGTGTCGCTCGGTTCGAAAGACGTGCCCCTGGTCGCCGTGTCCACGGGCACCAACAACGTCTTCCCCGAAATGGTCGAGGGCACGTTGGCGGGTCTGGCGGCGGGCGTCGTTGCGGCCGGTCTCGTAGACCTGGAGAGGGTCACCGCTCACAGCAAGCGTATCGAGGCACGGTTTGACGGAGTCCTCAGGGACATCGCCCTCATCGACCTGGCCGTCTCCAAAGAGCGTTTTGTCGGCGCCAGAGCGATCTGGGACATGGACACGGTCCACGAGGTATTCCTGTCCCGGACGGCGCCGGGCAACATCGGCATGTCAGCGATAGGGGCCCAGCTTCATCCCGAGCCGCTGGGCGAAGACGAGGGCATTTACGTGCGTATTGGGTCCGGAGGCCCTACCGTCCGCGCCGCTATCGCTCCCGGCACGGTGGCCGAGGTGAACGTCGAGCAGTGGGCCGTCGTCAAGACGGGCGAGCGGGTCCCGATCGACCTGCGGCCGTGTACGGTGGCCCTGGACGGTGAGAGGACCTTCGCACTGTCAGACGCCGCGCGGGTTGAGATCGCCTTCGCGTCGGCCGGGCCGCGCGTCGTGGACGTGGACGCCGCGCTTCACGAGGCCGCGAGAGCGGGGGTGTTCATCGACCAGGCTGGAGTCGTGGGCACAGGCGAAACGGGCGTCTCCGACAGCTAGCCCTCCCTGTCGGTGCGATGTCGGCACGTAGCACAGTCGCACCCGAGTCTTTGAGGCTCGCTGAGGATCCCCCGGTACAGCTCGAAAACCATCTCACGCTCGGTCAGGTCGAAGGAACTCCCGACGGCGAAGAACTCGTCCAGCCGGCTGGAGCGGTCTACGTCTTCATCCACGCTGAGCGAACCGCTCCGAACAATCACACGCTTTGCGTAGTCCCTCAAAGCCTCCACGTGCTCCGCCACCACCTCCTTGGGGTTTTTGAGGTCCATTGCGGCCATGGGAGCCCTCCTCGTATTCCTGCCTGCCTCCACTGGTAACATGCTGTCCTTACAGTGTCCATAACCGTAGCGGTCTAAACATCACTCTTTTGGGTGAATCCAGAGTGATCGGAGGGCTAGCTACGGGTTCCTTGGGCGTTTTAGGGCAGCGCGGCGACAGCCTTGATCTCTACGAGGAACTCGTCACGGACGAGAGCGTCCACCACCAGCAGTGTGTTAGGAGGGTAGTCGCCGTCGGGAAACATCGACGGAAACACCTTGGCCCTGGCCTCGAGAAAGGGCTGGATCGAGCTTGTTCCCACCAGATAGGTCGTGAACTCGACCACGTTGGTAAAGGATGCACCAACGCCCTCGAGCACCTGGCAGATGTTCTCGAATACAGCGCGGGTCTGTGCGGCTACATCGCCGCCCGCGAGATTGCCATCGGTGTCGATGCCCACCTGCCCGGCAACGAACACCAGCTCTCCGAGCCTGACGCTGATGGCTTGAGAGTACATGCCTATAGGCTGCGGCGCCTTATCCGTGTTGACTACCTTTCTGTCCAGCTCTTGCATTGCGCTCCTCTCTTCGGCCCGCCCGGACGATGCCTCGTATCGGGCTCCGCCGGCGTCCGTCGCGGCTAGCGTATGAACGGCTCGACGCGTCGCTCCAGAGCGTCCTTCAGACGTATGCGGTGGGACAGCACGGTCTGCTCGGGTAGCGCGTCCACCGGAAAGTAGCCTATGTCGGTGCTCTCCTCCGACATTCGCAGCTCGCCCCCGCGGGCCTCACACTCGAAACAGGCCGTCACGTACTGGACGACGTCCCCGTTGGGATATCGGGTGATAGAGTAGAAACGAGGGTCCGAATAGACGCCGATGAGCCGCTTGACGTCGACGTCCAGTCCGGTCTCCTCACGCACCTCTCTCACGATCGCCTCCGCGACCGACTCCCCCTTGTCGACCGAGCCGCCCGGCAGACCCCAGAAGCCGTTGTCCGCCCGTTTTTCCAGGAGGACCTCTCCGGCCTCGTTCAGGACGACGGCCGTCGTTCCCGGCCTTATCACGTCGGGCAGCCGGTCAAGTGGCTCCCCGGTGCTGGTTACCAGGGATACAGGGCCTCCACCATCGGGCATGATCTTACCTCCTGTCATCCGCCGCTTGCGCTGGCGCAAGGTCGGGCGTTGCGTCAGCCGGGTCCAGGCTTGGAGTGGCCCTTACGGCCAGGCGACGCCCAGGATGTTCGGGATGGTGACAGGCAGCCCAACCCTCAGGTCGAACCTCTCGACATCCACGCGCTGGAATCCCGCGGTCTCAATCGTCCCCGTAATGTCGCGATCGAGATTGCAGCCCGTTGTGACGAAACGCCACATGGGGTTCAAGCGGCTCTGCCAGGCACGTCCAGCAGGCCTGGTCGACGCAACATGCTCATAGAAGTAGAAGGCGCCGCCGGGACGCAGGACCCGTCGGGCCTCGGCGACGACCTGTTCCACGTCCTCCACCATGCATAGAACGAGGCTCGTGACGACGCTGTCGAAGGAGCCGTCGGGAAACGATAGCCGTTCGCCCACGTCTGACACGACACGGATGTCTCTGCCCAGATCTCCGGCCTTGCGGCGGAGCCGTCGAGCCATGTGAGGGTTAGGCTCGACGAAGGTCAGTCTCGCTTCCGGAGGGTAGAACGGCAGGTTTGCCCCGGTGCCTCCGCCGATCTCCAACACCTCGCCACGGGCACGTCCCGCAGTCCGGATGCGGTAGGTCGACAGGCGGCGCTCTATTCGAGAGTTCAGAAGGTCGTACCAGGCTGCGAACAGCCGCTGGCTCATGCTCACGGATGGTCTCTCAGTTGTATGGCGGTCTCTATTAACAAGCGCGAGCCTCTGTATTCCAGCCACGCGGTATCATCCCACAACTCGCCGGCTTGTCAAGATTGTCCTGCCGTCCCCACTGCTATAATCGTCCCTGCGTATGGCCGTCCGAAATGCACCCGCAGACATGACGGTGCATCCTATCCACAATAAGAGCCACACACTCTAATTCGAGCAAGGGAGTCCGGACAATGACAACACAGACACATAGCGCCGACGTCTTGATAGTAGGCCAGGGAGCCGCGGCATACGCCGCCGCGATGTACACCGCGCGATACCAGATCAAGCCCATCGTATTCGGCGCCTCCTTCGGGGGCGAGACCGCCATCGGCGGCCTCATCGAAAACTACCCGGGTTACCCCGAGATCGACGGTCTGGAATTGATGATGAAGTTCCGCGAGCAGGCGGAGAGGCAGGAAGTCCCCGTCGTGGACGAGGACGTGGTCTCGGCGGTGCGGGCCCCGGACTGCTTCGAGGTGACCACCAGCGAGGGCGGCGTGTACCAGGCGCCCGCGGTGGTCCTCGCCGTAGGCAGGGAGCGCCGAAAGCTGGGACTGGAGCACGAGGACGAGTGGGTTGGAAGGGGCATATCGTACTGCTCGACGTGCGACGCGCCCCTGCACCGGGGCAACACTGTCGCGGTCGTGGGAGGCGGCGACGCCGCCGTCAAGGGAGCAGTGCTGCTGGGCAAATACGCCGAAAAAGTCTACGTCATCTACCGCCGCGACGCGTTCACTCGCCCGGAGGCGGTCAATCTCAGCCAGATGGAGGCGGCGCCCAACGTAGAGCAGGTGCTCGGCGCCAACGTCGTCGAGCTACGGGGCGACGACGGACTGTCCGGTATAGTGCTGGACAGGGCGGTCAACGGGTCTGCGGAGCTGGCCGTCCAGGGGTTGTTCATCGAGATCGGCGCCGACCCCAGGGTGGAGCTGGCAAAGCAGCTTGGCCTGACCTTGAACGGTCAGGACGAGATCGAAGTCGACGGCGCCGGACGTACCAGCGTGGACGGCGTGTTCGCCGCCGGCGACGTAACCAACGGCGCGGGAGAGCTTAAGCAGACGATAACGGCCGCCGCCCAGGGCGCCCTGGCGGCTAGCGCCGCCTACGAGTACGTGTCGGAGCATGGCAACAGGTGCGAGATCCACGCGATGGGGTATGCGTTGGTGTAGGGGTACCGCCCACCCAGGCCTTCTGTCTCGGAGGCATGGGAGCGTTCCTTCCGGGCACTGAGCTGCGTGGGCCGGAAGCCTTTGTAGCCGTGGAGCTTGAGGATGTCGGGGGCGTCCTCGAAGTGGTCTCCCTGGTGTGTGAAAAGGTCCCGCGGACTGAAGTCCGCGGTTAGGTCGCTTCGGGGCCGAAACCGGGCACTTCAGTGTCCGGGTCGTAAGCCTTTGAAGCCGTGGGGATGAGGTCGGCGGGCCCAGCACCGAGATGGGCGTCCCGGTGTGTAGAGGCGGTCCCGCGGACTGAAGTCCGCGGTTGCGTTGCTTCGGGGCCGAAACCGGGCACTTCAGTGTCCGGGTCGTAAGCCTTTGAAGCCCGCGCTGGCCCCCCGGACGAGTCCTCTAGTGGTGGCAACCGCGGGCGGGGATGTCCCAAACGGTTTCGACGGCTCCGCCACGCACGGCGATGAACCGGTCCCACCGGTTGACCATGATGTCCTGCTGACCGCTTTCCAGCAGGAACTGGTCGCCGACCTTCAGGGGCATGTCCCCCTCGGAACGCAGGACGATGTGCTCTTCCTGCAAAGAGTCCACGCTCACGCCCGGAACTCCGTCCAACGAAGGCAACAGACCTCTGGACAGCCCCAGGGCGCGCGAGCCGACGTCGCCAATCGCGACTCCCGGACGGGGCGTCGATATCACGGTCGCCAGGACCTTGGCCGCGATCTCGAACTCCTCCAGGTACTTGTACGGCCTGGACATCAAGGCGTAGGTCCCGCCCTCGACCTCCGTGACACCCGGGATGTCGGGGGCCACGTCGTAGGTCCAGGACTCGCCTGAGGAAACTATCTCGACCGGAATGCCAGCCGCCTCGATCGCGTCCTTCACGTCCAGGCACATCTGTATGAACCTGCGGCCTTCGATGACGCGCGTCTCTCTGTCCGGGTCCGGAGGGTCTTGCAATGTCTGGTGACTCATTACGCCTTTGAATACGATCCCCGGCAGTCCTGCGGCCAGGCTGGCAAGCTCGACACCCTGCTCGACCCGCCGGATGCCCGCCCTGCCCATAGAGGTATCCACCTCTATGACGACTCCGACCGTCGCGTCATGACTCTGGGCCACCGTTGAGATGTCCCTGAGATTGCGAGCATCGTCGATGGTGACCTTGACGTCGGCCTGTTTCGACAGATCGCAGATGCGGGCGATCTTGTCGTGGGCCGTCACCTGGCTGGTTATGAGAATGTCGTGCACACCTCCATTGACCATAACCTCGGCCTCGGAGACCTTGGCGGCGCAGACACCCCCCAGGGTGCCTCCGGCACGGATCTGCATGTGGGCCAACGCCGGGCTCTTGATGTTTTTAGCGTGCTGCCGCATCTTGCAGTCGGTGTCCCTGAACGTCTCAGCGACCAGCTCCATGTTGTGCTCGAACGCGTCCAGGTCGACCAGCAGGCAGGGCGTATCCAGGTCTCCCATGGGGGTGCCTATAGGGGGTCTGTAGCTGTCCATCTCACCACCGTCTTAGAAACCGCTTACGTAACGTTTGATCGGGCTATCGGTACCGGCCCCGGGCCTCGACGTCCCAGACGACCTCCAGCTTGCCGTCCCGTGCGCCGTTGATATAGTCGTAGAGGTTGACGCAGTTTCCGATGTCTCGGGGCGTCAGCCACACCTTGTCGCCAAGGTCCAGCGCCTCGCCGGCATCCGACTCCAGCGTGAGGCCACCGTGCTCGGCGCTCATGGACATCACGGTCACGCCATCCACGTCGTCCACGGCAGGCAGCCCCATATCGATGCCAATGGCCTTCTGTCCCACGTCCAGCCACGCGAGGCCGGCCTCCGGCCGGCTGATCACCGTGCCGAGGACCCGAGCCGCGGTCGCGAACTGAGGTCTAAGCTCCCGGTATCCGCTGTCCATCAGCGCGTAGGAGCCTGCGGGGACCTCCGTGACGCCGGACATTTCGCCCGCGATCTCGTAGTTGTGCGTGCCCCCAACACTGACCACCTCGACGTCGATGCCCTCCCGCTCGACCGACTCGCGGGTATCGAGCACTTGCTGGATGCACCTTCGCGATTCCGTAGCGAGTTCGTCCTCACCGGACGTGTCGATGACGCCCTCGTAGGACATCAGGCCTTTGAAGGCCAGATTCGGCGTGCGGTCGATCGCACGTGCCAGGTCGACGGCCGGACGGCCGGGCTCGACACCGCAACGCTCGAGCCGCGTGTGTATGTCGACTACGACACCGAGATTGACACCCCGTGCGCCCGCGGCTTCCGACAGGTCCCGGACGTTGTCCGGGCTGTCACAGGCGAGGGTAATCCGGCACTCCCCGGCAACGGCGCATGCCCGGTCGATCTTCCGCCTGGTGACCACCTCGTTGGCGATGAAGATGTCGTTGAATCCACGCTGGGCGAACACCTCAGCCTGTCCGACGGTCGTCACCGATATCCCGCCGACCGTCCCACCGGCCGCAAGCTGCCTGTGAGCGATAGCCGGACACCGGTGCGCCTCTACGTGGGGACGCACGTTGGCGTCCCGGTCTCGGAAGAAGGAGTGCAGCGTCTCGATGTTGCCTTGAAGAGCATCGACGTCAACGACCAGGGCCGGGGTGTCCAGTTCTTCGACCGGTGTCCCAACCGGCTTGAATACCGGGCGTTCCATCTGACCTCCGGGGGCCTTGCGGGCCGCGTGATTGTGGCCTGGAAGGCAAACGACATGAATGCGGTGAGAGTACCACACCGGGGTTTCGGAGTAAAACCTCGGCTGGAAGGCCTCCGAGGTGGCGGGCGGGCCGTCTGATCGATGTGTCTGGTATCATAGTGACGGAGATACGATCAGGCTACGGAGAGAGCGTTGGACCTGACCCAGTTCGGGCTGACAGACGTCAGCCTTATGGACGGTGAGAGAGTCGACACCGCGTTGGATCTGGCGGGGTCAGATGAGGTACTCCTCCTGACCCCGACGCGGGTCATGCACGTCCGGGGAAACGGCAGAAAGCGGAAGTCGGAGTTCGCGCTGGTCGAGAACATCGACACCGTCGAGACTGGATTCGAGAGAGAGGGGAACGGCGTCTACGTCTGGGCAGCTACAGCGTTCGTCGTGGCCGCTCTCTTATTCTTCGTGATCGAGAATGCCACGGGACGAGTCGCGGCCCCGGTAGTGGTCACGCTCCTGGGACTGTACCTGATCGCGGACCACTTGATCGCTCCTGGCTGTCCGGTTGTCACGTTCAAGGCCGGGGGCTCTCATTTTCGCTGCGAGCTGAGTCAGAAACAGGATTCCGCCGAGGTGTCCGGCTTTGTAAACCGCCTGTTCGAGATCAAGACGAGCGGCCGCAGCGACTCCCGGGCCGAGACGAGACGGTTCGCCCCTCGATGACCGCAAGACGGGCGGGCCCGGCCTAGCCCAACCTCAAGTCCGGAACGACGTCCAGGTCCCACTGAGCGGCCATCCCGCGCCGAAGTCTGAAGCAGGCCGCGGCTCCGATCATCGCCCCGTTGTCGGTGCAAAGCGCCGGACTGGGCACGATCACCTGGACCGGCGACCGCTTGCGCATCTCGTCGCGCAACAGCCTGTTGGCGGCTACGCCGCCACCCAGCAGGATGCCCTTAACCGCATAGCGCCCCGCTGCTTCCACGGCCCGGTGAACCATCGTGTCCACCGCGGCCTCCTGAAACGCGGCGGCCACTTCCGCAACCCGCTGCGGGTCGGGCGCGCCTCCGGGAGGTGGCGGGTATATCCCTCGCTCCTCGGCCCGCCGCAGCACCGCCGTCTTCAGTCCGCTGAAGCTGAAGTCCAGTGAGTCCCTCACCCGCGGACGTGTGAACCTGGGCTCTTGGCCGGTGCCGTTCTCCGCAATCCTCTGTATCTCCGGCCCTCCGGGGAAACCTAGCCCCAGGACGCGCGCCGCCTTGTCGAAGGCCTCGCCCGCGGCGTCGTCACGTGTTCGCCCTACCAGATTGAAGCGACCGTGCCCCTCCATCACAATCAGGTCGGTGTGCCCTCCCGAGGCTATGAGGCACAGTAACGGGAATCCCGGACTGCTCTCAGGCTCGGCGTCTTCGAGCCAGGCCGCGTAGATGTGCCCCTCCAGATGGTTAACGCCTATGAACGGAAGGCCGTTGGCCAGGGCGAGGCCCTTGGCCGCGTTGACGCCTATGAGCAGCGACCCGGCCAGGCCGGGACCATAGGTCACGGCAATCGCATCCAGTTGCCCCGCCTCCATCGACGCGTCCTCGAGGGCCTGCCGAAACGTCGGGACGACGGTCAGGAGGTGCTGTCGGGATGCCACTTCCGGAACGATTCCCCCGAAGCGCGCATGCATCTCGGCCTGGGACGCGACCACATTGGACAGCACCGAGGTCCCGTCCTCGATCACGGCGGCCGCCGTCTCGTCACAAGATGTCTCGACCCCA
>CAZGRI010000014.1:0-7628 GCA_964528205.1 uncultured Dehalococcoidia bacterium
GCACTTTCTGGTTGCCGGCGACCGTCTGGCGCTCCAGCACCTTGTGGACCTTACGGAGCTCGGCCATCAGGTTGCCGCGCGTGTGCAGCCGGCCCGCCGTGTCGATGATGGCTACGTCGGCCTTACGGGCCTGGGCAGCCTGGTAGGTGTCGAATGCGACCGCTCCGCTGTCGGCGCCGGGCTTGTGGGCTACGATGTCGACGCCCAGTCGCCGTCCCCAGATCTGAAGCTGGTCGATGGCGGCGGCCCTGAACGTGTCGCCCGCTCCCAGGACGACCCGTTTGCCGTCCTCGGCGTACAGGTGTGCCAGTTTGGCGATGCTGGTGGTCTTGCCCACGCCGTTCACGCCCACGACCAGCAGCACCAACGGCGTCTCGGTCGCCTGCAGCGGGTCCTCGTCAGACGCGACGGTCAGGATGCTCACCATCTCGTCCTTGAGGACTTCCAGGACCCCGCCGGCCTCGGCTATGCCGCGTGCATTGACCTCCGCGCGAACGCGTCCCAGTATCCGCTCGGTTAGAGCGGCGCCCACGTCGGCGGAAATCAGGAGCTCCTCGAGCTCGTCCCACAGATCATCATCGAGCCGGGCGCGGCGGAGCAGGGAGGTCACGCGGCCGAACCACGACTCCCTGCTCTTGGTGACGGCGTGCTCTGTTTTGGCATTATTCCGACGGTTCAGGAACCTGAGCATCACTCTGCCTTGGGGGTCGCCGGACATTCAGCGGAGGGTGGATCTCGGACTTGGCGAAGTGAGCGTAGCATGCCCCGTCTGGGCTAACAAGGTCTTACATGGCTCTCAAAAGAGCAGACGCCCCGATGGTACTCGGGGCGTCTGCTGCTGAATCATTGGGACGCTGACGACGCGTCCGTGTCGACCGGGCTAGCGAGTGAGCATCTTGTACCGCGCTGCGGTCTGGAAGTCCCTCTTGGCCTCGGCGCGCGTGGGACCGCCGCTCCGGCGAGCTTCATTGAGGCTCCCGAGGTACGTCTCGAACTCTGACTTGTGACTCAACCGACTGACCCTCCGCAAGAGCTTGTGTAACATCTTCTCCTTCCTCGAGCTTCAGGGCCTCATCCGAGACCCGTTACGTAATACATGAATTGTTATGCACTATTATTGGCATTGTGTGAAGGGATACTGGATGATATTGAGTATGGCAAAAGGAGATACTTAGTTGGTTGAAGAGAGGTGGGGATTCGTGGATACTCGGGCAAGCTGAAAAGTGGAGGTGCTGGCTGTGAATCGTGGGGGCGGTTCGCGAACCGCCCCTACGCCTTGGGATGTGGACCCGTTTCGCTTCTGCGTTCGAGGCCATCTGCAGCGGGAACCACGGATGAGACAGTGCGCCTTCGAAGCACACGGGAGAGATATCGGTCCAGGTACGGAGAAGCTACGGCAGCGCTAAAGCGACCTCTTCTTTACGCCGATCAGCTTTGCGGTCACCAGTAGCCTGTGGTCGTAGACCAGTCTCGGGACGCAGGACACAAGAACGACGCTCGACTCGTCCAGGTCGAAGAGCCCGAGGTCGTCCTCATGTACCTGCTGTGTCTCCGTAACCTGGTAGAGGAAGTCGCCGTCGAAGCTCTTGAGCGTGACGTACACGGGGTCTCCGGCCTTCAGCAGGTCGGGTATCTTCGGGAGGCTGGCGAAGACGTTTCCCTCGCCCCTGATAGGGCTCTCAAGGTGCCCAAAGAACCAGCCGGAGCCCGATTCGCCAGGATTGGAGGTCGATGGGATATGGCCGACGACGTTGTTCGGCGTTTCGTACGACCTGCTGTCTCCGAGGTCGAGTATCTGGAGCTCGGAGATGGAGGAGTCGACGTTGATGAGGGGGACCAGAAGCGTGTGCGCGCGAGACCTCTGACCTCGTGCCAGGACCAGGTCAGACGGCGATGGCGCTCTGAATCCGTCCGGGAGCACTGGCGCCTGAGTTACCAGGAGGTCCGAGCCCGCCCAGAGCGGCCCAGCCCAGTACTTGGGATGCATCCATTTTGCGGATCGTCCTTCACCGTATAGCGTCAGCAGGGTGGCTACGGGATCGGCGGTCCCCTCGGCGCCTGAGGCACCCGGCGGTAGGCCGTCTGTTCGCGGCTGTGCCTGGAGACTCCCGACTCCGGGCCTGGCCTCGCCGTTGGAGGCCCCGGACGTGTTCGACGATGTAAGCACCGCCTTCAGGGCCACGCTCTTGTCCGATGTGCCGCTGGTTCCGTCGAGTGTGGAGCCGCCGGCCGCGATCGGCACGAACCCCTGGCTGGCCGCCTCCGAAGGCAGTGAGACGGGGCCTCCGATTGACGCGTTCAGCTCGTCGAGCCTGGAGTGGGCGTAGGTCCTGTAGCCGTAATAGGTGCCCACCGCTGCGATCAGAAGGGCGCCGATTCCCACCATAATGAGGCCAGCGGTACGGGATAAGTTAGGCCGACGGCGGTCCGGCCCTCGGGACGGCTGGCGATCTGAGCGCATTGGTCCTCCCCCGCATCTTCAGTGCCGGGCGATGACCGGGCTGGACTCACTAGTGTCGCAGCCCGACCGACCGGCCCCACCCATTAAGCGTAGCAAATCGCCGGCGGGCTGTCAGCAGGTCCAAAGTGAGTGGATTGGTTATGGCCGCCGCCCCAGCAGTAAGGGTGGGTCCTGCGACGGGGCAGCTAGCGCATACGGGGTGAGTGCATCGCGCCACTGGCGATGGGCTCGTTCAGGTAGACGTCCCCGTTTCGTATCTTGATGTTGAACCCGCAGTCCGGGTTGCTGCAGACCCACGCTTTGTAGTGAATCGGAGCGCCCTGACTCCCGAAATCCGATAGAGGCAGAAGGTTCCCCTCGGAACAGCTCCGGCAGTATGGCAAACCGTTGTCATCCACGGTATCCTCCTCAATTTCCACCACCCTGGGGATAAAAAGCGGGGCAAGTATACCACCCTGTCGTCGCGGCTAACAAGTCAAGCACGCATCCCGCAGGGCATCGTTTACGTAACTGCCTTTCCGGCGCGGGCCGGAATCCATGAAGACCTCTCAACCGCGGATGCAACTGGACACCGGCTTCCGCCCGTGTGACGGTCAAGTTTTCGATTCACCTCCAGGGGAGATTGATACACTACCCTGCGTGGGCTCGGCCGGAGCGGAGCGGCATGCGGGCCAGACGTCCATAGGTCGCACCCGCGGGTCTCAGGGTGCTCTGCATGAGGCTCAGATGGCTCACGTCGATATCGAGGTCCGGGAGCACGTTATGCTCAAGAAACGTTTCGGCCGCCGCCCACCGGTCCGCCGCAGGCGTGCCGTCCCTCAGCCTCGCTATCGTCAGATGGGGATGGAAGGGTCGTGGTTCCGCCGGGAATCCCACGGATGACAGGGACCCCTCGATACCGGCCTGCAGGTCGGTCAGAGCCTCCACCTCGCCTTCAAGTCCCACCCACAGGACCCTGGGATACCCGCGTCCGGGGAACACACCGGGGCGACCCAGTCGTAGGGAGAAAGGCTGGGATGCTGCCGCGACCGGCGAGATCGCGTCGACGATGTCCTGCACCCTCTCTCGGTCTACGGTGCCAAGAAAGCGCAGCGTCAGGTGAATGCCCTCCGGTCGCACGGGCTTCAGACCGCTTATCCGAGACCGGGTGAGGAGTTCGGTCAACTTCCCAAGGGCGCCCAGAACCGGGGGCGGGACCTCGACTGCTATGAAAAGCCGTAGCCGGTCGGCCATGGGGCCGCTCGTCCTAGCCGCTCTCAGCCCGGCGGCTACCCGTGGCCGTGCTCCTCGATCCTTCGCTGGACGGCGTTCCGGGCCTCCAGGAAGGGACGCTGGAGATAGGCCAGGTGATCGTCCTCGCCGTGGTGGTGCGTCACCGATCCCGGCTCCCGCCTGGCGGCCGTCTCGTTGATGTAGACCAGGTCGCCTTCTATCATCGTCAACATGTACAGCGCGACCTCAGGGTCGAACATCCCCCACTCGCCGCCGCTGGCCACGTATATGGGCGAGGTGTGGGCGAATATGCCCCTGGACCACACGTCGAGGTGCTGGACGCTGTCGAAGTAAGAGGGGCCACCGCACCGGGCCGCCAGCCACGAGTGGCCGTCGACCGCGATCTTCTCACGCAGCTCCAGCCGCCTTGAGGCCGTTGTCGAGCCTGTCGAGGCGACTACCCGGCCGTTCTTGATGATCTCGAGACGGTGCATCGGCAGGACGCTCTCGGCCCAGGCCTCGACCTCGACGGTCCCTGCGCCCGATATCTCGACCGTGTCGCCGATCTCCTTGCCGTCGACCGAGAAGTGCATGATGGGCCCGCCTGACAGGAACGTGCGACCCTTCGCCACGTTGGCACACCAGCTGTCGTAGTTGAACTCCTCACCCTCGCCGAGCTTGGTGTAGGTCCGGTACAGGCCGACCGGGACGTCGGAGCTCATCTTGTCGGTGCCGCCAACCAGGGGCAGGCGGTAGCCGCAGTTGAGGTACCGGTAATACTCATCGTGGTTGAACCGGTCGTAGCGGATCATCTCGACGCCGTCGACACGCCCGGTCGCGATCAGCACCGGCGGCTCGCCGTTGGGATTGGGAAAGTGGGGAATGATCACGTGGCCGCCCTGGGCGTGGGCCCGGTCCGCCCAGTGGCTCATGGTGGTCTCCATGTGTCCGCCGAGCTCAGCCTCGGAGGAGCCGTCGCTGCACCAGGGCATCACAGGCTCCTTCAGGCCCCAGAGGATCATGTGTCCCAGGAAGTGCTGCCGGTTCTCCTGCAGCGCGTAGACGATGTTGTTGCCGTCCTGGGACACGCTGGGCCGGCCGGTGAACTCCTCGGTGTTGGTGAACAGGTCGCCCCACTGGGACTGGAGCAGGTTGACGACGTTGAGGTCCTCGCCTTGGGACTCGACGTGGCTGCCCTGGGTCGATAGGAAGTGGACGTGGGAGTCGCCGCTGTACCAACCCTGGGCGTTCATGTTGGTCCAACGCTTGAGGCGCAGGGTGAGCTCGCGCTGGCCCCTGTCGATGTTCACTCTGGCCCTGAGGGGCTCGTACTCGAAGCCGCGGGCGACGTCGACGATCACATCTCCCCGGGGCAGCCAGCCCTGGCACGTGCCGTCGATGTATGCGTAGGTGATCTGGCCCAGCCGCAGGTCGCCGCCCACGTCGATGTGCCATGTGTCGATATTCGAGTTGACGCGGTTGTGGTGCCCGTGGGGCTGGTAGGGGACCCCTTCGGGGGAGCGGAAATGCACCCTGCAGGGGACTGGCCTCCCCGTGTCGTCGTCCAGCACGGTCACGTGGACCCAGTTCCTGCCCCGGTCCAGCAGCTCGACGCGGGCCTTCGGACTCTCTGCGACGCCGCTGTCCTCGACTTCGCCCCACCGGACGCTGCCAAGCTCCTCATCGCCCTGCTTGAGCGTGACGGTCGCCGACGGCGTCGCGGCGATCTCGACGACCGCCGGGCTGGACCCGGTGTTTTGAGGCTCTCCCCAGCCCTTCATCTCGTCGTCGAGGAACTCCTGGCTCCGCGCTGCGGGCAGGGGATGGGGGTAGGTCACGACTCCCCGATCGACCTCCACCTCGAGGTCGAACTCTCTCTCTGCCTGAGTGCCGTCAGTGAGCATTATGCGCGCCTCCCGCCTGCCCTGGCGCACGAAGGGGTGCTCGTCCACGTGGCCCAGTGTGACCGCGGAAACGATGAAGCGTGGGCCGCCGGGCACGATCTCGACCGACTCGATCTGCCGGTCGGGGTACGGGTTCCGCCAGGCCCAGAGGGAGTAGCCTATGGGCTCACCGCGTGTCGCTTCAGTCTGTCGACGGCCCGTCTCCTCCCATTTACCCTCGTATCGCGGCGGGAGCTCGTCCAGGTATCGGTTGACTGCGCGGTAGGGAGAGGACATCGGCGACCCTGTGCGGCTCTCCGGCGGTCCGGAGATTTCGAACCGCTCCCTGATGGGCACCCGTTCCTCGTGACCGCCCGCGAGCCGGAACACGTACTCCGCGACGGTCTTCCCGAGCACGCCGCCCTCGGGCAGGTCGGACTCCAGGAGCCGGTGCGCGACGATCACGGAGTGCGCGGTCGCGTTGACGTCCAGCTTCACCGTACCCGAAGAGCCGTCCAGGGCTACGAAGCAACGCCCGCCGCCATCCCCAGGCCCGACCTGGAAGGGAAGGCCGTTGATCTGGACAGCCCCGGTCGGCACCTCCTCACCCTCGCCCAGGACGTCCGGACCGGCGTTGCACAACGTGGAGATGTCCAGTGGTTCGTAGTCGTTCATGGAGGCGACTCCTTGTAGCGATTTGGGCGGCACGCCGCGATTCTATCCTATGCGGGTTTCGCGGTCGAGGAGGCGTGCGACATCGGAGTCGCCGCCGGTCGTTGCGCGACCCGCCGAGATGCCGCCCTCCAGAGATGTTGGGACGGGCCAACCTTGATATCATGCCCAGATGCGGGGCCTTTCGGACGTGATCTAGGGAACCGGCCGAGATATCCGAAATCCTCTGCAAATCCATAGTTGGGTGGACCGATGCCCGAAGACCTGAAAGCATACAGAATCTTCATAGCGTCTCCCGGTGGGCTACGAGATGAGCGCCAAGTCTTCCGCGATGAGATCCAGAACTATAACGAGAGTGAGTCGGTACCCCGTGGGGCCCTATTCATACCGGTTGGCTGGGAGGACACGCTTGGTCGTGTAGGCCGCCCTCAGAGCATCATCAACGAGGATGTCCGGGAGTGCGATTACTTCTTGTTGCTTCTGTGGGATCGCTGGGGGTCGCCTTCCGACATCGACGGGTCTGGGTACACCTCAGGGACCGAGGAAGAGTACCGGGTCGCGATGGAGTGCTATGAAGACCCTCAGCAGCCTATGCGGCAAATCGTGATGTTCTTCAAAGCCGTAGACCAGAGGCAAATGAGCGATCCGGGATCTCAGCTCCAGAAGGTCCTCGACTTCAGGAAACAGGTGGAACAGGAAAAGAGCCACCTCTTTCATACATTCGATACATCCGACACCTTCCGTGATCTGCTCCGACGCCATTTGGGACAATGGCTGAGGGACCACGAAGCGGGTGCCACTGGACGGGTTGATGAGCCCACCCCGCTGCCACCTGGGGACAGCCCGCAGGCGACCGACATTGAAACTTTATCGGAGCCCGTGGAACGTATCGCCGAGGGCACTTTGATCACGGGTGCCTGGACGTTGGCCGACGAGGGGCATCTGACTGAGGCTGAGGTCGCATTTGCCAAGTCCGTCGTAAGGGGAGACGATCCCGACGCGTTTCTAGAGTACGGACGGTTCCTTGTCCGCGGGGGACGCCTCGAGCAAGCCACCGTCATGTTTGATCGTGCTCGAGCAATCTCGCAGGGTCAAGGCGACGAGGGCACGGTGGCACGTGCGTACGGCAACCTGGGTCGAGTGCTCAGAACGCGGGGCGAACTGGACGGTGCGGAGGAGATGCACCGGAAATCCCTGGAGATTAGCGAGAAGCTGGGCCGGCTGGAGGGTATGGCGAGTCAGTACGGCAACCTGGGCCTGGTGCTCATGACGCGGGGCGACCTGGACGGCGCGGAGGAGATGTACAGGAAGTCCCTGGAGATCGAGGAGAAGCTGGGCCGGCTAAAGGGTATGGCGAGTCAGTACGGCAACCTGGGCCTGGTGCTCATGACGCGGGGCGA
>CAZGRI010000014.1:7728-24121 GCA_964528205.1 uncultured Dehalococcoidia bacterium
ACGGCGCGGAGGAGATGCACCGGAAGTCCCTGGAGATCGAGGAGAAGCTGGGCCGGCTAGAGGGTATGGCGAGTCAGTACGGCAACCTGGGCAACTTACTGATGACTCGGGGCGACCTGGACGGCGCGGAGGAGATGCACCGGAAGTCCCTGGAGATCGAGGAGAAGCTGGGCCGTCTGGAGGGTATGGCGAGCGACTATGGCAATCTGGGCCTGGTACTCGAGACGCGGGGCGACCTGAACGGCGCGGAGGAGATGTACCGGAAGTCCCTCGAGATCGAGGAGAAGCTCGGGGTCCCACAGCGGGTTGCCTGGGCCCAAGAACGAGTGGAATCGTTGCGAGGCTCTGAGACTTAGCTGACCGGCTCGGGTGGGCTAGATCAGCAGGGCGAGGCCGAGGACGGCGAGGCCGCCGATGGCGCCCAGGACCCAGGTCGTGATCGCGAACGTGGCGATGGCCCGCCGGGGCATCACCTTGGACAGACCCCAGAAGGTTATGGGCCCGGCGGCGGCGGCGGTGAACAGGAGCGTCGCGGCCGGCGCTACGCCCATGCCGAGCAGCAGCAGCAACGCGACCAGCGGGATCTCGAAAAGCAGCGGAACGTTAATGAGCAGTCCGAAGGTCGCCGCTATCGCGATTCCCGTCAGGTCGTTTCCGAGATAGGTCGATACGGTCTCAGGGGTTATCCACTGGATTGCCAGGCCGCTGGCGAAACCCGCGACGACCATGATGGGCCCCATGCGTACCAGGTATCCAAGACTGGCCTTCGCCAGTCTCGCGAGCCCTCGCTTAAGGCCTCGGCCCAGGAAGAAACGTCCTGCGGGACCGGGATCTCGGTGCCCTCAGGCGGGCCGTCTGATCGGCCTCCGGCTCTAGCCACGGACATCGCGACGATCGGTCCGATCAAAAGGGCCCCCGTAATGGCCAGGATGAGACGGCTGAACCCCATAAGAGGCGTGAAGACCAGGAACACCATCGCAAGGGACGGAACGTTCATCGTGGCCGATCCCTGGACCATCGCGATGGCCCCCTCTATCCCGCCGCCTCTACGCTGGTATGCTGCCGAGACCGGCACGATGCAGGCGGAGCACAGGTTCATCACGGGCCCGACGGCCAGCCCCTTGACCGTTCTCCCCAGCGCGCCCCCCGATCTCAGCATGTGTCCGGTGCCTTGGGGGAAGAGGAACGCCTCGGCGAGACCCGCTATGAGAAAGGCGAAGGTCATGCCCATGGTGACGAGACGCAGGTACGTGACCGAGAAGCCCCACCATCTCGACAGGAATCCGCTTGCCGGGTCGCGCTCGAGACAGAAGCCCTGGAAGCACTGGACCTCGGCCCCCGAGACGGCGTCAAGGTCTGCGTCGACGATGTCCAGCTTTGGGAACCGGTTGAAGGAGAAGAACAGGCCGAGAATGACGGCAAAGAGCACCAGCCCGATGGTCCGCTTCTTGGCGACGGATGTCCGGAGCAGCTCCCTGCCTTGTTGCTGGGCGCCTATCGCCTCCACAAGCGCCCTCGAATCCTGCTACCGAGATCGTCCTCGCCGGGGCGACCCGGGATGGCGATCCACAGGACCAGCAGAAGAGCGAAAATCAGCCCGGGGACGGTCGCTTCCAACCACCATTCCGGCATCGACATGTCCTCCAGCCTACCGCGAATCGGTCGGTTTCGGAGATTTCAGAGATTATAGATGCGACAGCCTGCAGGGTCAACGCGGACCGGTCGCGCCGAGAGGCGCGTTCCCCCGGCCCTGCACGCGCCGAGCCGACGTCGGCTATCCGGGGTCGGTAGACCCGTTCGGACTCCTGTATATCATGACGCCGTCGGCCAGCGGAGGGGCCAGGACCTGGCCGCCCGCGGTCCACACTCCACCGTCGGGGTCCACCCAGACCGCGTGAAATGCCTCCTTCAAAGGGATCCCGGTGTCGATGGTCGTCCAGCCTTCCGGCTCCCTCCTCAGGACAGTCCCGTCGACGCCGGCCGCGTAGCCTCCTGCGCCGCCCAGCCAGACGCCCATGACGTGCGGCGTGCCCTTGGGGGTAACGTCCTTCCAGCCGGACCCGTCGTTCTCCAGGATCACCCCGACGCCCAGCCCTCCGACGGCCGCATAGATTTCAGAATCGGCGTGGACGGTGAAGATGATGTTATCGGTGCCGGACGGCTCCTGCTTGAATGCGGCACCGTCGTAGTGGACGGCCACTCCGCCCGTGCCGATCATCCAGACATCGTCGCCGGCCTTGCCCCAGACCTTGAACATGGAGTAGGACCCAGCAAGCTCGGTCGGGTATCCCTGGGCCGCTCTCCACGACGTGCCGTCGAACCTCCAGGCGAAGGCGCCCGTGGGCAAGGTGCCCCCCACCGCCCACAGGTCGTCGGGCGCCGTGCCCCAGATGCCGTACACGGTGCCGGCCCCCGGAGTCTCCATACGCTGGAACTCTCCACGTTCGAACCGCAGGATGAGACCGTCCTTGCCGCCCAGGAAGATCGGGCCGCCCTCGAACCCGAAGACCCACCACAGGTCGCCCGAGTGGCCTGTCTCAAGCTGGAACCACCTGTCGCCGTCGAAATTCATGACCGTTGGGCCGGACCCGTCTCCAGGATCGCTGCCCACGGCCCACACGTTGTCGGGGCCGGTCCCCCATACGGAGGTCAGCGCTCCCGGCAGGCCCGAGTGAACGACGACCCACCTACCGCTCTCGTCGATGGCGTCGGGGGCGCTGTCGCAGGCGGCGGCCAGGCCGAGAAGGAGTACCAGCGTCAGCAGAGACAGGACAGCGAGAGCGGGCCTGGTTTTCAACGCTACCTCCTCGAGGGTGGGTTGCGGTCGCGAATCACCTGGTCCGGCATGGTCGAAGGCGTGTGCCGGTACTACGTAGCCGCGTGGTCTGCGGTTGTCCAACCGGTCTCCTCAACGGGGCCGGCCGGAGCGGGTCATCCCATTGTAGGGGCCGCTCAAGAACGCGGTCAACGAAGCTGCAAGGATGCCGTCGGTCGTGGCGGCGTCTGGTAAGATGGCGGCCTGTGTCGGATTCTTGGCGGCAACAGTCGGGATGCGGGGTCAGCCTATGAAATGGAGCCCGGCGGTCTCCGAGAGGACCTCTCTAAGTGAAGCGGTGGAGGAGTGCGCCATCAAGGTCCGGGAGGACCTCGGCGGCGACCGGCCCAACCAGGACACGGACCTGTTTCGTGAGTCCGTCGGTCCACTGACCCTAACCGGCTTCTTCTGCAACGGGGAGATCGGGCAGGCAGGTGGGTGGGTCTACCTACCTCCACAGCTACACCAGCTCGTTCGGCATATTCCGGCCGAAGGGCGGGGTATAGGCGCCGCTCGACTGTTCTAACCCGTGCTGGCATGCCGGTCTAGCAGCCTGACGGCGTTCCCCGAGGTGATGGCGCGCTTCTGCCGCTCGGACAGTCGGGACTTGTCGAGCTGGCTCAGCACCCGGCTGACCCTCATCAGCGGGAAGTCGCTGGCCAGCAGTATCCGGTCCGCCCCGACAAGACCTACCACGGCTGCGAACACCATCGGGGAATAGAGGAAAGGGGACGCCGCTGTATCGAAGTAGACGTTACGCAGGCCCTCCGCGACCTCCGGCATCAGCGTGTAGAAGGGCAGACCTCCACC
The DNA here is from genome assembly GCA_964528205.1 of uncultured Dehalococcoidia bacterium. GTDB lineage: Bacteria > Chloroflexota > Dehalococcoidia > Lucifugimonadales > CAZGRI01 > CAZGRI01. Next base: position 11,354 of record CAZGRI010000014.1, read on the forward strand.
CCAGTGAGCGCACACGATCGTCACGTCGGGGAAGCTCCGGATGAAGCGCCAGAGGGTCTCGGGCCATGTCTTCCCCTTGCCGGCGTACTGGTGGCCGACCGGCTCTGACGAGTGGGTCGTGACTATCAACGCACGCTCCCTGGCGACGTCCATCACCGGCGTCATGACGGTCTCGTCGCCCAGGTCGTAGGACTGAGTGTCGGGGTGGAGCTCGCCGACGCCGATGAGTCCCTGGGCGGCGCACCGGTCGACCTCTCTCGCCGCGTCGTCTCCCCAGGCCGGGTTTACGCCGGCGAAGCCCGCCAGCCTGTCCGGCCAGCGGCGGACCGAATCGATGATATAGTCGTTGACTTCGCATGCCAGGCCTGTGTCGGTCCAGCCCATGCCCATGGCGACGGAGCGCTGCACCCCGTCGCGGTCCATGGCCTCCACGAGCTCCTCCGCGGTGGCCAGCCTGGCCCTCGGATCGCTGAACAGCTCGCCAAATGTCGCGTCGGCGGAAAGGTAACGCTTCCGCTGCGCACGCACGGACGGGGGAAATATGTGGGTATGGAAATCTATGGTCAACAGCTAGCCCCGCGCGACCTTCCCGTTCGATCGCATGAACCCCTCTAGTCGGCGCAGATTATATCAGGTGGCACTTGAGAGCTCAGGCTTGCCGTCCGTGCTAAAGTCACACTGGGCTCTACACGGTCCGTCGTGGATGCCATGGAGCCACCGGCTTACAGAATGGAGCGTCGCCTAAAGAGGTCAATAAGGGTCGCCGTCATCGTCCTGGTGGTGGTGGCTGTCGCCGGCACGGCAGCGAGGCAACTGAGATTGCTGGACAGACAGTTCGTCTTCTTTCCCGAGAGAGACCTGGCGGCCACGCCCGCCGAGGTGGGCCTCGACTACGAGGACGTCCGGCTCGACGTCGGGAACGGCGAAAGGCTGCACGGCTGGTTCGTTCCGGGCGACGCCGAGACGACGTTGCTGTGGTTCCACGGCAACGCGGGCAACATCGGGGATCGGGTGGACAACCTGCGGATGCTCCACGACGCTCTTGAAGCCAGTGTGTTCATCTTCGACTACCGTGGGTACGGCGAGAGCGAGGGCACCGCCTCCGAGGCGGCTATGTATGAAGACGCGGAGGCCGCGCTAGAGTATCTGCGATCGATCAAGGCTCTCGACCCGGCTGAGAGCATCGTCCTGTTCGGCCGGTCGCTGGGAGGCGCAGTGGCCGTGGAGATGGCCGCGCGTCACCAGGTACGCGGCGTGATCGTCGAGTCGGCGTTCACGTCGGTCCGTGACATGGCCCGGAAGGCATACCCATTCCTGCCATCGGGACTACTGGTGCAGATGCTCGAGAGCCGGTTCGACGCGCTGTCCCGAATACCGGACGTACATAGCCCTGTGCTCGTGCTCCACGGCGACCGGGACGACCTGGTCCCGTTCGAGCACGGCCGCAAGCTGTTCGATGCAGGAAACGACCCAAAGAGCTTCTATCTCATCGAAGGAGCGTCCCACAATGACACGCATCTGGTCGGCGGAAAGCGGTACTTCGACGCCCTGCGGACGTTCATCGAAGATCCGGTTGGCCCCCGTTAGTCGTGCTTCTTGTTCGGCGATGCCCCCCTGGGACTGAAGTCCCGGGTTTTCGGTGTCCGACGCCAACCGCGGACTTCAGTCCGCGGGCCTCACAGGGCCTTGGTCCCGAAGCTGAGGGGGCATGGTTCGACATTGACAACCGTGCCGCCCAGCTTTAGGGTGACCACAGCTATCTAGGAGGGACCAAAGATGGAGTACGGCTTCGGCGTACCGACCCGGGGACCTATGGCTACACCCGCGACCATGGCCCTATTGGCGAAACGCGGCGAGGAGATGGGGTTCGGCATCATCAACGTCAGCGACCACATCGTCATACCCAGGGCCATCGCATCCCGCTATCCCTATAGCCCGACCGGCGAGTTTGCCGGCACCGGGGAGTGCCTGGAGCAGCTAACGACCTTGAGCTTTCTGGCGGGCCATACCAGCAGTGTCAGGCTGTTGAGCTCGGTCATGGTGCTACCCCACCGGAGCCCGGTGCTGACCGCGAAGATACTGGCGACGATAGACGTGCTGTCGGGCGGCCGCTTGACCGTGGGGTGCGGCGTCGGCTGGATGCGGGAGGAGTTCGAGGCGATCGGCGCGCCGCCTTACGACGAGCGTGGCAGCGTCGGCGACGAGTACATTCGCGTGTTCAAGGAGCTGTGGACCAGCGACCGGCCCTCCTTCAAAGGCGACTACTGCGAGTTCGACGACATCCTGTTCGAGCCCAAGCCAGTCCAGAAGCCCCATCCTCCGATCTGGATCGGCGGTGAGAGCCCGTCGGCCCTGCGTCGCGCCGCGCGTCTTGGAGACGCCTGGTATCCCATCGGAAATAATCCCCGTTTCCCGGTGAGCAACGCGCGGGAGTATGCCGACTGCGTCGGACGGGTCCGGAGGTACGCCGAGGAGGCGGGGCGAGACCCGTCCGAAATCGGATTTGCGTACAACCCTGGATGGTACAACGACAGGGAGGCCGAGCAGGGACCCGACGGCCGGCGCCGAACGTTCACGGGGTCGCCGCAGCAGGTAGCCGACGACATCAGGACGTTCGAGGCGCTGGGCGTTCGGAGTCTGATCGTCCGGATGCTGGGCTCTACCGTCGACGAGATGCTCGAGAGCATGCAGTGGTTCACCGACAAGGTGAGGCCGCTGGCGGACGGGTGATCTCACCCCAGGTTGGCCGGCAGAGTCAAGAGCTTGGCGAGCGCCCCTCTCCGCGCGCAGAGAGGGGAACGAGGGCGTGATTGAAGGCTGTATTCATAACTGAACACGGGGGCGTCGAAGTCCTCAACTACGGTGACCTGCCAGAGCCGGCACCCGGACCGAACGGTGTCCTGGTCAGGGTGAGGGCCTGTGGCGTGAACCGGCTCGACCTGTACACCCGCGCCGGCGTACGCGGGACCAGGCTGCGACTGGACGGACCGCACATACTCGGCGGCGACGCGGCGGGCGACGTCGTGGAAGTGGGAAGCGAGGTCGCGCACGTCAAGACCGGCGACCGCGTCGTCGTCAACCCAAGACTGACATGCGGGCAGTGCGTTCCATGTATCCGAGGCGAGGACGAGCTATGCGTGTCGCCCGGCATGCTGGGGACCACGTCCAACGGTAGCTACGCCGAGTACGTTAGCGTTCCGTCGGTCAACGCGGTGCCGCTGCCCGATGGACTGTCCTACGAGGAGGCGGCGTCGCTGCCCACGGTCTTCCTGCCCTGCTGGTCAATCCTGCTGCGAAAGGCCGGCCTGAAGCCATGGGAGACGGCCCTCATACTGTCGGCCTCCGCCGGCGTGGGCACCGCCGGCATCCAGGTGGCGAAACGTGTGGTCGGCGCGACCGTCGTAGCGACGACCAGCAGTCCCGAGAAGGCACGGAAGGCCCGGGAGCTGGGCGCCGACGAGGTCATCGACTACACGCGAGAGGACATAGCGGAGCGGGTCAAGGAGCTGACCGACGGACACGGAGCGGACGTCGTCCTGGACCATGTGGGCGCGGAGTTCTGGCCGGCGGCCATCGCGTCCCTGGCGTCCGGTGGACGCTACGGGATCTGCGGCGTCACCACCGGCTACAAGGCCGAGCTGCAGATGGGTCAGATGTTCCTCAAGCATCAGACAGTCTTCGGTGCCTTCATGGGTCGCAAGGGCGACCTGCGCCAGATCGTCGACGTGGCCGGCCGAGGCGTAATCCACGGGGTCATCCACGAGACCTTCCCCTTGTCCGAAGCCGCCCAGGCTCACCAGGCGATGGAGGACCGAGGCTTCTTCGGCAAGCTGGTCCTCACCGTCGGCTGAGGCGTGTTCCGTGGTTCCCGGACGTCCGCAGTGGTCTTTGCCGTCCACCACGGCTAGCCGGCTAGATATAACGCAGTTCCACGGTCATTCCCGAGGTGCCGCGAGAAATCCGGCTTTGGGCTAGCAAGGCAGATGGACCGGAGCCACGATGGTCGATTCGACTCGTTCCGACCTAGTCGATCTTCGTGAGGAGACGGCCTATCGTCGTGTGGATTTTCTTGAGCTCAAACACGCATTTTTTTTCCTATGTTCCTCGCGCATCCCTTTCAGGTCGCCCTCGGTTACCTCATCAGCGATTTGAGCTCGAAAGTTTTTGAAGCGGTTCAGCCAAGGGTTGTCAACTCCGCGAGTGATCGCGCTCAGGTAAGCTCGATCAAAGCTGTCATCGTCTGACATGAACCTACTAAGCGTCTTGCCGTCAGCTCTTATGATCCCCGTCACCAGCACCCGCGCGCCGGCGCCGGTGAATGCGGCCGGGACGTAGTCGTCGCGCAACCGGCGAACGGCCTCGATGGTCGGCTCGGCCGTCGCGTCTCCGACCAGGGGCGCGGACAGCAGCGCCAGGTCGCCGGAATCGTTGACCTGGAGGCTCGATGCACCAAAGGCGCTATCGCTTTCCAGCGTCTGCTGAAGCTGGGCGACGGCCGCTTGGACCTGTGCGGAGTCGACGTCGCCGTCGAGCACGACCTCGGCAGGGGCATTCAGCCCGAGCCCGAACTCCCGCTGCAGGACCGTAAACCCTTCCTTGGCCCGGAAGCCGTCGAGGAACGTGCTGACGCCCGAGGTGCCGGTGTTGATACTGAAGTAAGGGACCGTGGCGGCGATGAGCAGGCCGGCCGCCAGCACCATGCTTATGACCGGCCGGCGCATCACGACCCTCGCTATCCGGTCCCACGCGCCGCCCTGCGTCTCCGCGCCGGCGGTCTTGCGCGTTATCAGAGGGACTCGGAGGCTGTTGACCTTGTCTCCCATTACACTCAGAACGGCGGGCAGCAGCGTCAACGTGGCGGTGACCGCGACGGTTACCACCAAAATGGCGCCGAGCCCAATACTGAAGGTCACGCTGTGCGGGACGACCAGCAGGCCGAGCAGCGCGACGCCGACGGTCATGCCGCTGAACAGCACGGTGCGGCTCGCGGTGGCGCCCACGGCCGATATGGCGTCCAGCTTCGCCAGGCCACGGGCCCGCTCCTCACGGTAGCGCGAGACGGTGAGGAGAGCGTAGTCGATGCCGACGGCCAGGCCGATCATGGTAATAATGTTCTGGACGAACGCGTTGAGCTCGAAGGCCTGTCCGATGAGCACCGCCAGGCCGACGGCGATGGCGATGGACCCGATGGCCAGGACCATTGGCAGGACGGCGGCGGCCACGGCGCCGAAAACGACGGCCAGGATGATCAAGGCGATGGGCATCCCCACGGCCTCACCTTTCTCCAGGTCCTTCTGGTTCCCCTCGAGGAAGTCCTGCGCGTAGGTCGCCCCTCCGGTGATAAAGAGCTCGAACCCACCTGTTGTCTCGCGAGCGTCCAGGATATCGTGGACCTTGCCGATGCTGGTCTCCGCGTCCTTGAAGTTCCCGGCCATGACCAACGAGAGGATAGTGCTACGCCTGTCGTCGGAGACCATGGACTCGTCGCCGGTCTGGTAGTAGCTGCCGGCCTCCGCTACTACATCGCTGCCGAGGCCCTCTATCTCGGAGTGTAGCGACTCCACGAAGTCGCGGTAAGTCGGGTCGTCTACGGTCGATGAGTCCGAGGTGACGATCACGACCTCCTTGACGTCCGCGGGGCCCCTCAGGCGCTCTTCGAGCAGCGTGTTGGCCTGCTTGGACTCGGGGTTGTTCAGGAACGCGAATTCGGTCGTGACGGCGTCGTCAAAGAGCGTGGCCACCAGCCCGACGCTGATGACGACCGCCAGGACCCACGCCACGATGGTCCGTTTGGGCCGCTCGGCGCTGGCCCTGGCCAGATGCTCGGTCGACAGTCTGCTCAACATTTTGGTCTCCCTTTCTCCGAATATCTTCACGGCTGCGAGCGGGTCCGGACCCGTCGGTCTCAGGTCCGCTCTAAGTCGCCAGGACATCTTCGCCTGGCAATCGTGCCGGTTCGTCGGGTATATCCCCCATATATTTCCCGGGAGTGCAGCGCATGCGTCGTTGCTGGGCGCCGGTCGATGTGTCCGCACTACTATTGGGAATTAAGTCGGGTACAATTGTTGGTGTGGATTCTCCAGTCGGCGTCTGAAGCAATGAGAATAGGTGTCCAATGAGCGAGACCGAGCGGCCTAGCGGCAGCCTGCCTGACCTTCTATGCGGCCTGTCGTTTGCCTCGTCCGTGAACATGGGAAACCCCATGGAGCACGGGCTGAGGACCGCGTATATCGGCCTGCGGCTCGCCGACGGCCTGGGGCTCCCCAACGACGACGCCACTGCGGTCTTCTACGGGGCCCTGCTGAAGGACTCCGGCTGAACCGCCTCCGCGGCACGTGTTGCCGCCTTCTTTCGTACCGACGAGAAGACCGCGCGTCGCAGCTTCGCTCTGACCAACCCGGGCGATTTCAAGAGCGTCCTGGCGTGGTTCCTCAAGCACTCCGAGGCCGACGCCTCTCTCCCAGCGCGCATCAGCAGGCTAGTCTCGTTCTTCAAGGACGCCAGGCCGGCCATGAGGGAGATCGCCACCGCCCACTGCGAGGTGGCCGAGATGCTGGCAAGGCAGCTCGGTCTTCCCGAAAACATCCAGGAGACCCTCCGGTACTCCCTGGAGCAGTGGGATGGCAAGGGCAAGGCCTACGGGCTCAAGAGCGAGGACGTGCCGATCGCCTCTCGCATCATCCACATCGCGCAGGTGCTGGAAGTCGCCCACAGCTTCGGCGGGGTGTCCGCGGCTGTCGCGATAGCCGGCGAAAGGCGAGGCACCGACTTCGACCCGGAGCTGGTGGACCGGTTCCGCGAGGAGTCCGAGCGGACCCAGTTCTGGCAGGTACTGGACCAGGAATCGGTAAAGCAGACTGTGCTGGAGATGGCCCCGGCGACTCCGTTCGATGAGGCCACGGAGGAGACGGTGGACGCCGTGTGCGAGGTTATGGCCGACTTCACCGACATCGCCGCGCCGGGCACCTGGAACCACTCCCGGAACGTAGCAGACGTCACCGTCGACATCTGCCGTCAGATGGGGCTGGGACAGGGGGACGTGACGAAGCTCAGGCGCGCGGCGCTGGTGCACGACCTGGGGAAGGTTGCGGTCCCGAGCGCCGTCCTGCAGAAGAACGGAGACCTGTCGGACAGCGACAGGGAGGAGTTCAGGCAGCACCCCTACTACACGGAACGCATACTGTCGCGGGTGGACAGGCTGAGTCCGCTGGCCTCCGAAGCCGGATCGCACCATGAATGGCTTAACGGCCAGGGATACCATCGAGAGCTCCTGGGAGAGCAGATCCCGATGGGAGGCAGGATCCTGGCGGTGGCGGACGCATATGCGTCCGCTATGAACGGAGGGGAAGAGCCCGGCGACCCGGAGGCGGCGCTCGAAGCGCTACGTCAGTCAGCGGGGACCCGTCTCGATCCGGCCTGTTACGACGCGCTGACGGTCTCGCTGGACGGGGCCAGACCTCGTAGAGGGCCCAGACGTCGCGTCGAACGGCCCGCCGGGCTGACCGACAGGGAGATCGACGTGCTGCGTCAGCTGGCTCTGGGCCACGGCAACCGGCAGATCGCCGCCGACCTCGTCATAAGCGGGAAGACGGTCGAGCGTCACCTGGAGAACATCTACGGCAAGCTGGGCGTGTCGTCCCGGACCTCCGCCGTCGTCTTTGCCGTCCAGCACGGCGTCGTCGGTTAACCGGCTAGCTGGTCCAGGTCTATCTCGCCGCTTTCGATTCCCTGGAGCGTCTCGACGAAGATCTGATGCTCTCGTTTGAGGACTCGCCGGCTGAGCCGTTCGACGTCGTCGTCGGGTAGGACGGGCACTCTGCTCTGGGCGACTATCGGTCCGTGATCGTACCGGTTGTCCACCAGGTGGACTGTGACTCCCGTCTCGGCATCACCCGCCGCCAGCACCGCCTCGTGCACGGCCCTGCCGTACATCCCCTTGCCGCCGAACCTGGGGAGGAGGGCGGGATGGATGTTCAGCACGCGGCCCGGGTACCGTTCGAGGACGAGCGAACCCAGCTTCCTCATGTACCCGGCGAGGATCACCAGGTTGACCCGATGCTCCTGCAGGACCTTCAGGATTGCCTGCTCGAGCTCACCGGCGGATGGATGCGCCCTCTCGCTGAGGTGGTAGGCGGGAACTGACTCCCGCCTGGCCCTCGTCAGCGCTTCCGACGCCGAGTTGTTGCTGATTACGACACAGGGCGTGGCGGCCAGGCGGCCGTCCGTGCAGGCGTCCAAGATCGCCTGCACGTTGGTACCACCGTGGGACGCCAGAAAGCCAAGGCGCAGCGGGCGTCGTTCGTCCGCCATTTTCACCCTATCGGGAAGGGCTGGTTGTTAGACGTTTACGGCGGCCGGCCGGTCGCCTATCTTCGCCTTCACCCCGGGATTGACGATCGACATGGGCCACGTGCCTCTCAGGATTCGGGCCGCCTCCTGGCCGACCTGGATCTCGGCCACGGTCCGGGACGCGTCGGACGTTCCTGCTGAGTGAGGCGTCACGACCACGTTGTCCATCTTCAGGAGTGGATTGTCGGCGGGAGTAGGCTCCTGCTCGAAGACGTCTAGCCCCGCCCCGGCTATCTGTCCCGACCTGAGAGCTTCGATAAGCGCAGACTCGTCCACCGTAGGTCCGCGGCAGGTGTTAACCAGGTATGCGGTGGGCTTCATCGCGTTGAAGAACTCCGCGTTAAGCAGGCCCCGGGTGTGGTCATTCAGCGGCACGTGGACCGAAACGAAGTCGGACCTGCTGGCCAGCTCGTCCAGCGTGGACACGAGCTCGACCTTGTACTCCTTGGCGGTCCAGGGCGGCACGAACGGGTCGTACGCGATGAGGTCGAGGCCGAAAACCTTGGCCTTCCGGGCGGTGGCGCAGGCTATGTTCCCGAGCCCAACTAGACCCAGGGTCTGCCCGTCGATGGGGACCATAGGGACTATCGCGTCCCTGGTGGCGGGACCCCAATTGCCGGCCCTCACCAATTCGTTGAGCAATCCGAGCTTCTTTGCGCAAGCCAGCAGCAACATGATAGCGTGGTTGGAGACCTCCTCTGTGCAGAAACCGGCCGCGTTTACGAGTATGACCCCCTGGTCGGTCGCCGCGTTGTCGTCTATACGGTCGAAGCCGTGGCCAAAGCTGACAATGGCCTGCGCCTGGTCGATCTCCTGGATCACCTCTCGTGGCATCGGAACACCCTGGTTGATTATGACATCCGAGCCCTTGATGGCCTCTATGGCCTCTCCCTGGCTAGAGCAGACGTGGACCTCGAAGTCGTGGTCGACGTCACGCAGCTGGTCTCTCGTTAGCTGAGGGACCGAGTCCCTTGGGGTGATGAAGGCTACTGTCGGTTTGCTCATTGCTCTCCTCCTTTTTTCATGCTTGTTCGCTGTTTGGCCTGGTCCTGGCGCCCGCGGACTGAAGTCCGCGGAGCCGCATCAGATCCGTCCGTTCCGCCCTGAGGCCAGGCTAAGGCGCTCGGTCTCAGTGCCTGCGGACTGAAGTCCACAGTTGACGTTGGCCTCCAACCGATGTTAAACCACGCACTTCAGCGCGTGGAGCCGCGCAACCGGGCCATCTAAGCTGTCGATAGGGACCTCGGGAGCGACGTTTTTCCCATGAGATACTGGTCTATGCTTCGGGCGGCCTCCCTGCCCTCGGCCAGCGCCCAGACGACCAGCGACTGTCCTCGCGCCATGTCGCCCGCCGCGAATACACCCGGGACGCTGGTCATTTTGTCTTCGTCGGTCTGGACGTTTCCACGTGGGTCCAGGTCCACGCCCAGTTCGGACAGGAGCCCTTCGTGCTGGGGATGGAGAAAGCCCATCGCCAGAAGCACGAGCTCCGTCTCGATCACGAACTCGCTGCCGGGTATCTCGTTCATGGCTGGACGACCTGACTCGTCGGGGGGTCCCCACTCAAGGCGGACGGCGTGCAGCTTCTGAACACGGCCGTCGGTCCCGGAGAAGCGCTTTGTCATTATGCTGTAGTCCCGGAGCCCGCCCTCTTCGTGCGCGGGGGAGCTGCGGAGGATCAGCGGCCACTGGGGCCACGGATTGTCGGAGCTTCGCTGTTGCGGCGGCTCGGGCAGCAGCTCCAGCTGGTGGACGATCTCCGCGCCCTGCCGGTGGGCCGTGCCGAGACAGTCGGCGCCCGTATCGCCGCCTCCCAGAATGACCACCCGCTTGCCCTCCGCCGTTATCCTGTCGGCCGGGTCGACGCGCTCGCCCGCCAGGACCCGGTTCTGCTGCGTGAGGTAGTCCATGGCGAAGTGCACGCCGTCGAGGTCCCGGGACGGGACCGGTAGGTCTCGCGGCACGGTGGAGCCGCCGGCGAGGCATATGGCGTCGAAGTCAGCCAGCAGCTCATCGGCACGGTAGTCGACTCCGACGTCAACGCCGGGCTTGAAGATCACGCCCTCCTCGGTCATCTGATCGAGGCGGCGCTGAACGACCTGTTTGTCCAGCTTGAAGTTAGGTATGCCGAGGCGCAGGAGGCCGCCTATGCGGTCCGCTCTTTCGAACACCGTCACGGTGTGACCCGCGCGATTTAGCTGCTGGGCCGAAGCGAGGCCAGCCGGTCCCGAGCCCACGACGGCCACTCTCTTGCCCGAACGGGTCTCGGGTGGTTCGGGGACGATCCACCCCTCCTTCCATCCCCTGTCGACGATGGCCTTTTCGATGTACTCGATGGTGACGGGTTCCTGGTTTATCGACAGAACGCACGACGCCTCACATGGGGCGGGACAGATCCTGCCGGTGAACTCGGGGAAGTTGTTGGTGGCATGGAGGGACGCCAGCGCCTCTCGCCACTCACCCCTGTACACCATGTCGTTCCAGTCGGGGATTACGTTCCCAAGGGGGCATCCTTTGTGGCAGAAGGGCACGGCGCAGTCCATGCAGCGGGCGCCCTGGTCACGTGCGTCCTGCTCCGACCAGTCCGTGTAGAACTCGCGAAAGTCGCGGACCCGCTCCGCGATGGGAATGCGTTGAGGCGGCTGCCGGCCTTTTTCCTTGAATCCCGTAGGTTTTCCCATTCTATGGCCTGGCCAGGTCTGTCTTCTCTGTTCTCGAGGTCAGCTGGCCCTCTCTCCCGGTTGGAATGATACCACCCTCTGAGGCCGGTCGCCGACATCGAGGATTGCCGCGCTTTTTGGCCACAGGCTGCCCCTACAGGGTAGCGAAAGAGGGTGAGAGCCGTTTCGCAGCGCGGTCAGTCCGATGCGGACACGGCCGCGTCCTGCTGCCGGCGCGCCCGCTCTAGCAGCACTCGTTTGTAGTCGTTGGGCATCACTTTGACGAACCTGGGCAGATAGCCGTCCCAGTCCGCCAGCACTCTTTCGGCATTGGCGCTTCCGGTATGACGATAGTGGTCCTCGATCATGCGTCGGAGAGTGGCGACATCGTCTGGCGCTACGACCTCTTCCAGTCCCACCATCGCGGTGTTGCACAGGTCCCGGAAGCGGCCGTGCTCATCGTGGACGTAGGCCTCGCCACCGCTCATACCGGCGGCGAAGTTGCGCCCGGTCGGACCGAGCACGACGACGCGGCCGCCGGTCATGTACTCGCACCCGTGGTCTCCAACGCCCTCGACGACCGCCTCCGCCCCGCTGTTTCGCACCGCGAACCGCTCGCCGGCCACGCCCCTGATGAACGCCTTGCCGGCGGTCGCCCCGTAGAGGACGACGTTTCCAACAAGGATGTTCTCTTCCGGCACAAAGGTGGACTCGGTTGCCGGTCTGATGATTACGGTGCCGCCCGACAGGCCCTTGCAGAAGTAGTCGTTGGCGTCGCCCTCGACGTGCATGGTTACGCCCTTGGCCAGGAAGGCAGCGAAGCTCTGGCCTGCGGACCCCTTGAAGTCTATGCGAAGGGTGGAGTCGGGTAGACCTTCCTCCCCGTAACGCTTCGCAATCTCATAGCTGAGCATGGTGCCGACCGTTCGATTTGAGTTGCTTATAGGCAGCTTTAGGTGCACCGGCGTCTTGGTCTCGATGGCCTGGGCGGATTCCTTGATCAGCCGGTGGTCCAGGGCCTTCCAGAGTCCGTGGTCCTGCTCTTCCCGACAGTAGGTCGCGACCCCGTTGGGCACCTCAGGCTTGTGGAAGAGGTTGGTGAAGTCAAGTCCCCGGGTCTTCCAGTGGTCGATGGCCTGGCGCGCATCGAGCATGTCGACCCGCCCCACCATCTCGTTGACCGTCCGGAACCCAAGCTCCGCCATGATCTGTCTCAGGTGTTCGGCGACGAAGAAGAAGTAGCTGATCACGTGCTCGGGCTTGCCGGCGAACCTCTCCCTGAGCTCCGGGTCCTGAGTCGCTATTCCGACGGAGCAGGTGTTCAGGTGGCACTTTCTGAGCATTATGCAGCCCATGGTAATCAGGGGCGCGGTCGCCATCCCGAACTCTTCGGCGCCGAGGAGGCAGGCGATGGCCACGTCACGCCCCGTCTTGATGCCGCCGTCGGTCTGGACGACGATCCGGCCGCGCAGGTCGTTCATCACCAGCACCTGCTGGGTCTCAGCGACGCCCAGCTCCCATGGCAGACCCGCATTTTTGATCGAGGACTCGGGCGACGCGCCCGTTCCGCCGCCGTCGCCACTGATGAGCACCACGTCCCCGTGACCTTTCGAGACCCCGGCGGCTATGGTGCCCACGCCGGCCTCGGCCACTAGCTTCACGTGGACTCGCGCCGTGGGGTTGCCATTCTTGAGGTCGTGGATAAGCTGCGCCAGGTCCTCGATGGAGTAGATGTCGTGGTGGGGCGGCGGCGAGATCA
>CAZGRI010000015.1:0-22886 GCA_964528205.1 uncultured Dehalococcoidia bacterium
CGTCGCTCATCTCCTGCCCGACGCCGACCGGGTATCCAAGGTCTCCATCACGGCCAGGGGGGCGATGGGCGGTTACACCAGGTTCTCGCCCGAGGAGGACCGGACTCTGATGACGAAGCGCCAGCTGGACGCCAGGCTGGCTTCCGCCCTGGGAGGCAGAGCCGCTGAGGAGATCGTCTTCGACAAGGTCACCACCGGGGCGAGCAACGACCTGGAGCAGGCAACCAGCCTGGCCCGGACTATGGTTACCCGTTTTGGAATGAGCACAAAGCTCGGGCCACGGACCTTCGGCAAGCGTGAGGAGCTGGTGTTCCTGGGCCGGGAGATCTCGGAGCACCGCGACTATAGCGACCGTGTGGCCCAGACGATCGACGAAGAGGTCCGTGCTCTTATTGACAAGGCGCATTCGACGGCCAGGTCCCTGCTTACGGACCACAGGGCCAAGCTGAACCGGCTATCCGAGTACCTGATCGAAAACGAGACCGCCGAAGAGGACACGCTGCGTGGACTGTTCGACTCGCCTTCCTCCGGCCTTCCCGAGCCCCTCCCCGCCGGCTAACCGCCCACCCCTCTCCATTCACCGCAGGTCCACGCCTTAGCGCGCAAAGCGGGCACCTTCAGGCGGACTCTCTGATCTCCTCCTTGAATCTCCTGATAGCCTCGATGTGCCCATCGGGCGAACTCAGCCCGGCGCCCATCGTGTTCAGCGACACGTGTGTAGCCCCGAGGCCCTCCCAGGTGCTGATGAAACGCGCCCACTCCTCCGGTCCGCCGTTTCGCACCGAAAACCAGCTCTCGATGCCGATATCGTCAGGATTACGGCCGGCGTCGCGGGCGTAGCCACGCATCGTCTCGACCAGCTGGCGGCCCTCATTGTCCGGGGGAAACAGCGGAAACCACCCATCTCCTACCCGCGCGACCCTCCGGAGCACCGGGTCCGCTCTGCCCCCGAACCAGATAGGAATGGGCCGCTGGACCGGAAGGGGGTTGAGCCCGGCGTCGGTGATCTTATGCCATCGCTTGTCCAGCGTCACCAGCTCCTCGGTCCACAGGGCCCGCAGTACCTCGATCTGCTCCTCCGAGCGGCGACCCCTGTTGTGGAAGTCCTCTCCCAGGGCCTCGTACTCCACCGCGTTCCAGCCGATACCAACGCCCAGCCGAAGGCGTCCGCCGCTCAACACGTCGACCGCCGCCGTCTGCTTGGCGACCAGGGCGGTCTGACGCTGCGGAAGAATGATCACGCCTGTGACCAACTCGATGCTCTCGGTAATACCCGCCAGGTAGCCAAACAGAACAAACGGCTCGTGGAACATGTCAGTGTGCCGGTAGGCCCCACTCCACCCCGGCCTGCTACCGGCGTTGGCCCCCAGGACGTGATCGAACGCCAGCAAGTGGTTGAAGCCCATCTGCTCGGCGGCCTGCGCGTAGTCCCGCACCGCAACTGGGTCTCCGCCTATCTCCGTCTGCGGGAAGACGACTCCTATCTTCACGGGGAACACCTCCTATTGACTATACTTAATGGCACCCATTAACATTACTTATCTATTGCAGATGTGCCGACAGAGGGTCACACGTTTTCTAGGAATAGCCGGTCTGGCACTGGCTGCTCTCTGGGTCTTGACGTCACTGCCCGCATGTGGCGGCGGCTCGGATAAGACATTCTACATCGCCGGTGTCCCAGATCAAGACGCCACGAAGCTGGCGCGCAGATACGAAGCGCTCACGGAGTACCTGAGCGACGAGCTGGGAGTCGAGGTCGAGTACCTGCCGACCGTGGACTACGCGGCCACGGTGATCGGCTTCAAGCGAGGTGACATTGACATGGCCTGGTTCGGCGGGCTCACCGGTGTCCAGGCGCGGCTGGCGGTCGAGGGCTCCCTGGCGATCGCGCAGAGGCCGCGAGACGCCGAGTTCCACTCGAAGTTCATCGCACGGTCGGGGCTAGAGGTGCACAGCCTCAACGACCTCAAGGGCCTTACGTTTACGTTCGGAAGCGAGAGTTCGACCTCCGGCCACCTGATGCCCAGGCACTTCATGATCGAGGCGGGAGTGAGTCCGGACGAAGACCTGGACGGCCCGCCCAACTTCTCGGGTTCTCATGACCTGACGTGGAAGCTGGTCGAGAGCGGCGCATTCCAGGCCGGCGCGTTGAACGAAGCCGTATGGGAGGCAGCGCTGGAGGCTGGCAAGGTCGACACGGAGAAGGTTTCCGAGTTCTACACGACGCCCGCGTATTTCGACTACAACTGGACCATACGCGACGACGCCAGCTCCCGCTTCGGAGCCGGATTCACCGAGAGGGTACGCCGGGCATTGCTTGCGCTGGACGAAGACGACTCCGAGGTCCTTGACCTATTCTCCACCGACTCCTTCGTGGAGACCGATAACGACAACTACGGTGCGATCCAGGAGGTCGCCGAGTCCCTTGGAATCGTAGAGTGACGATGACCGAAGCCGCGGCATCTCCACTGTACAGGCTGAACGGGGTCGGAAAAAGCTACTCCGGACTGGAGGCCCTCGCACCTCTGGGGCTCTCCATCGACGAGGGCGAGACCGTTGCGGTCGTCGGTCCCAGCGGCGCGGGCAAGACGACCCTGCTCCACCTGCTGGCCGGGGTCATACAGCCCGATCTGGGGAGCATAGGCCTCGACGGCCACACGCTGTCCGACCTGCGGCCGGGACGCGAGCTGTCGGCGCTGGTCGGTGTGATTCATCAGCAGTTCGACCTGGTGCCGCATCTGAGCGTGCTCCACAACGTTCTGGCCGGACGCCTGGGCCGCTGGGGTCTCCTGGAGTCGGTCCGGTCACTGCTGTCCCCAAGAGAGCTCGACGTCGCCGAGCAGGCGCTGGAGCGCGTAGGCATCGCGGAGTTGATGTACGCTCGGACGTCGCGCCTATCGGGCGGCGAGCAGCAGCGCGTGGCCATCGCGAGGCTGCTGGTCCAGGACCCGCAGGTGATCGTTGCGGACGAGCCCATCGCGTCGCTGGACCCGGCCCGGGCCCGAGACCTCCTGGGCCTGCTATCGGCTGTGACGAAAGAGTCGAGCAAGACGCTGATCGCCAGCATCCACCAGGTGGAGATGGCCCGTCAGCACTTCTCCCGTGTCATCGGGCTACGTTCCGGAGAGCTGAGATTCGATCTACCGGTCGACCGGGTGACCGACACCCTGTTGGAAGACCTTTACAGGCTGCAACGACCTGGCGGTGAGGGCGCTGGACCGGCCTAGCAGTCTTCTGGAAAGCCGCCGCCTGCTGACCTTCGTGCTACTGGCGGCGGTTGGCTGGAGTCTTTTCTCCGTCTCATGGGGCACGGGGATCGTCCACACCGGCGGCGGGTCGTCCGCGGCCGAGATCCTCAAGGGCTTGTTCACCCTCGACCTATCTCCCTCCTTTCTACAACTGGCGCTACGCTCTTCCTGGACCACCGTCAGCTACGCCGTGGCGGGGATCACGCTGGCCGTCGCCATCGGCCTGCCGCTGGGCGTCCTGGCCTCCGGCGTTCTGTCATCGGCCCGGTGGTCCAGGCTGTCCGCCATCGGCTCCGTCCGGCTCCTCCTGGCCTTTCTCAGATCGATCCACGAGCTGGTGTGGGCCTGGCTGCTGGTCATCGCCATCGGCCTCTCGCCCATGGCAGCGGTGCTGGCGCTGGCCATCCCCTACGGCGGCATCCTGGGCCGGGTCTACTCCGAGATACTCGTCGACACCCCCCAGGAGCCCTTACGTTCCCTGCGCGCCGCCGGCGCCTCCGAGCTCAAGGTCTTGCTGTACGGCAGATTGCCGATGGCGCTCCCCGACATGCTCAGCTACACCCTCTACCGGTTCGAGTGCGGCATCCGGTCCGTCGCCATCATGAGCTTCGTCGGCATCGCAGGGCTCGGCTACCAGGTCCAGCTCTCGCTGGACGAGCTGTTGTACGACCAGGTATGGACGCTGCTGCTGGCCCTGATTGCCCTGATCACGTTGGTGGACGTCTGGAGCAGTGCCGTCCGGTCGAGGCTGACCTCGTGAGCGCCAGCTCGACGGTACGCAACCGGGCCGAAAGGCCGCGCCCCGGAGTGGTCGTGCTCTCCGTTGCGGGGTTCGCCCTCCTGGCCGTCGGCTCCTGGGCGTACATCCTCGGCGGGCAGGACAGCGGCTTCACGGACCTGTTCAGCGGCGACACCTGGCGCGGGGTCTGGGGGTTTCTGGGAGACCTGGCAGGCCGGGGGGCTGAGGGCACGCCCGCGTTCCTGGACGGCGCGTCCTGGAGGAATGCGCTGTCGCTCTCCGTCGAGACGCTCGCCATGAGCGTCCTGGCGACCGCCATGGCCGGCGTTGCCGTCCTGCTAACGTTCTTGCCCGCGGCCCGGAACGTCGCGTTCGGCGAGCTGTCGGGCGCACCATCGGCAACAGGACGTGCCGCTTACTTCTTCCTGGGGGCCGTCTTCGCCTTCACCCGCGGGGTCCCTGAGCTGTTTTGGGCGATGCTGATAATCTTCATCCTGTCACCCGGCATCCTCCCCGGCGCCCTCGCCCTGGCGCTACACAACTACGGCATCATCGGCAAGCTGTCGGCTGAGGTCGTCGAGGGCATGGACACCCGTCCAACCCGGGCGCTGAGATCCGCGGGCGCCGGCAGCTTCCAGGTGCTACTCTACGGCGTACTGCCACAAGCGCTGCCTCAGCTACTGACGTACCTGCTCTACCGCTGGGAGGTCATCATCCGCACGACGGTGGTGGTAGGATTCGTGGCCGCCGGCGGCCTTGGCCGCGAGTTCCGGCTGCGCATGAGCTGGTTCCACTACGATGACGTCGCGCTGCTGCTGGTCTGCTACCTGGCGCTGGTCATCGCCGTCGACCTCATCTCCGCCTACCTCCGCCGCCTGGCCCGGTGACTTGGCCCGAGGAGTGAGCCCTTACTTCCGTCGTGTCTTCGACGATCTTCTAAAAAGGCCGGTAGCGGTTGGCGATGGGCATGCGGCGGTCGCGGCCGAAGTTGCGACGGGTGATCCTGATGCCCGGGGGCGACTGGCGTCGCTTGTACTCGCTGCGGTCCACCAGGCCGATCACCTGCTTCACGACCTCGGGCTCGAACCCCATGCCCACGATCTCCTCGAAGGGCCGGTCGTCCTCGACGTACGCCTTCAGGATCGGGTCCAGGGTGGAATAGGGCGGCAGACTGTCCTCGTCCTTCTGGTCCGGCCTGAGCTCCGCGCTGGGTGGCTTGTCGATTACACTCCTCGGGATCACTTCCCGTCCCGCGAGCGCGTTGCGGTGCTTGGCCAGCTCATAGGCCAGAGTCTTTGGCACGTCCTTGATGACGGCGAATCCGCCGGCCATGTCTCCGTATATGGTCGCGTAGCCCGTCGCCATCTCGCGTTTGTTGCCCGTGGTGAGGACCAGCCAGTCGAACTTGTTGGACAGCGCCATGATCAGGTTGCCACGGATCCGCGACTGGAGGTTCTCCTCGGCTACCCCCCACTCGGTCCCCTCGAAATGGGGGCCCAGGGTCCCGAGGGACGCGCCGAACGTGTCTTCGATGGGGATGGTCCGGAGCTCGAAGCCCATGTTCTCGGACAACGCCCTGGCGTCCAGGACGCTCCCTTCCGACGAGAAGCGCGATGGCATGGACACGCCGACCACGCGGTCGGCGCCCAGGGCGTCCACCGCGATGGCAGCCACCAGGGTCGAGTCGATGCCACCCGAGAGGGCGACCACCACTTTGTCGAACCCGCACTTGGTAACGTAGTCCCTGGTGCCCAGCACCAGCGCCGCGTAGACCTCGCCGACCGGGTCGTACAGCGTCGGCTGTCGATCGGGCAGAGCCGGCCTGTCGCCATCGGTCGATCGCTTCGACACCATGACGGGACCGGGGCCGTCGCCGCCCGCCTGGTCCGGCAAGTCCAGGTCCGCGACCACCAGGTCCTCGTCGAACTGGCTCCCGCGGGCGACCACCTGGCCCGAAGGGTCCAGGACCAGGCTGGCTCCATCGAACACCAGCTCGTCCTGTCCTCCCACCAGGTTGACGTAGGCAACGTAAACGCCGTTGTCGCGCACCCGCGCGGCCAGCATCCCCTCCCGTTCTCGCAGCCTGCCGCCGTAGTAAGGGGAGCCGTTGATGTTGACGATTAGCTGAGCACCAGCCTCGCTCTGGGTCTTCACGGGCCCGTCAGGGAACCAGATGTCCTCGCACACGTTTACCCCTACCCGAGCGCCGCCGATCAGGTAGACGGGACACGATGTGCCGGGTTGGAAGTAGCGGACCTCGTCGAAAACGCTGTAGTTGGGCAGGTGGACCTTGTGGTAGACGTCCACCAGCCTGCCATCGGAGGCGACGGCGGCGGCGTTGTAGACGTGATCGTCGTCCCGGTCGACGAAACCGAGGACGATGGAGGTGTCTTTGGTCGCCTCGACGATCCGCTCCATCCGCGCAAGATTGTCCTGGACGAACTGCCGCCTAAACACCAGGTCCTCCGGCGGATAGCCGGTCACGGCGAGCTCAGGAAAGGCGACCAGGTCGACTTTGAGGGCCCTTGCTCTATCGACGTATTCGAGTATCTTGCTGGCGTTGCCGTCCAGGTCTCCGACGGTGACGTCGATCTGGGCCAGCGCCACTCTGAAGGTGGGCAATTCGGCTCCCCCGGCTATGGGCTGCGTTCCACGCGGAGACATTATAGCCGGTGAAGCTGGGACGGGTTGAATTAGACGCACGCCGGCTATCGAAACACGAAGCCCACCGACTAGCTGTACCTGGACGAAGGCTCAGATCGGCCTGATGTGGAACTGAGGAGGCGGTACCAAACCCCCACCCCCGGTTGAGGCCCACCCGGCCCTCTCACGCGCTGTGCGCGCAACAAGGTAGCCCCACCCCATTTGCGGATGCGCGCATTGCGGGTATGCCCAAGGCGCACGGTAGGGCGATGCGGGATAGGATCCGGGGTCCGGGCGCCTCCAACCGATCAGAGGGCCGGGCAGCGTCCGGGGCTGTGACAGCTCCGGAGGGGCTAGCCGGCGACGGTGACCGGGACCCCGCAGAACGCCTCGTAGTCGATCAGCTCGGTGACCGTAGGCTCGTCGCCGCAGAGGGGGCAGGCCGGGTTGCGGCGTAGCTTGACGGTGCGGAGCTCCATGTCCAGAGCGTCTATCAGCAGCAGCCTTCCGGCCAGCGTCTGGCCGACCTCCAGGATGACTTTGACCGTCTCCGTGGCCTGGATGCTGCCGACCAGTCCGGGCAGCATTCCAAGAACGCCGGCCTCGGCGCAGCTGGGCACCTCGCCGGGAGGGGGAGGCGTCGGGTAGAGGCAGCGGTAGCAGCCCTCCCCGGGCATGAATACCGTGGCCTGGCCGTCGAACAGCAGGATGCTGCCGTCGATCAGGGGCTTGCCGTTCAGGTATGCAGCGTCATTCACAAGATACCGGGCCGGGAAGTTGTCGGCCCCGTTCACCACCACGTCGTACTGGCCGATGATCTCCATGGCGTTTTCCGACGTCAGGGGCTCCTCGTGGGTGACCACGTTGACGTCGGGATTGTAGGCCAGCAGAGTCTCGGTAGCCGAGACCACCTTGGGCCTCCCGATGTCGTCGTTCTGGTGCAGTATCTGGCGCTGCAGGTTGGTCACGTCGACTACGTCGAAGTCGACGATGCCCAGTGTCCCGACGCCCGCCAGCGCCAGGTAAATGGATATGGGCGATCCGAGTCCGCCGGCCCCGACGATCAGGACCTTGGACTCCAGCAGCTTGCGCTGGCCTCTGCTGCCCACCTGGGGCATGATAATGTGCCGGCTGTACCGATTCACCTGGTACGGCGTCAGCACCTGTGTCTTCGTTTCGATCATTTGAGCATGTCCTCCGGGTTGGGCTTTTACTCTGCCCATGCTTTAGATGCGATCGGACTCGTACGCGATGTTTCCCTAAAACGAAAAAGCTCCACCGACTGACGTTTCCGGCTGCGGTGGAGCCAACGTTTCCTTGGTTTACTCTTAGGCCAATGGGCTAGGTTCCACCTACCTCAACGTCCGCGACGGTAGACCGTCGCGACTACAAGTGCAGCGAGCTTGGCGAATCGAACCGGACGACGGATTGGGCAACGGAAGCCTCCAGATCGGTTGCTCGGAGTATAGCACGGCCACTCGAACGCCATCAACAAGACCGCGGCGCGGCGAAGAGCCGCCCGGACAGTTGACCGTGGCGCGCCCTACCTGGTGAACAGGGCGCCGCGTACGTAGTCGGCCTCGTTGGACAGCAGGAAGGCCAGCAATCGGGCTACTCCGTCCGGCGAACCCAGACCCGCTATCTGCCGCTCGCGCTCCGCCGCCTCCCCTACCCTCTCCACCTGCTGCTCGATGGCCCCGAGCTTGAGCGGCGTCGAGATGTTGCCGGGGCACACCACGTTGACGCGAATGTTGTCCGGCGCCAGATGGCGCTCCAGGGTCATGCCAAGTCCGTTCACCCCACCCTTGCTGGAGCCGTACGCCACGTCGCTGCTGCCGCCCTTCACACCGGCGCCGGAAGCTATCAGGACGATTACGCCGCCCCCAGCCCTCTTCATGGCGGGGACCACATGCTTGGAGGCTAGAAACGCTCCCCTCAGATTGACCGAAATCGTCAGGTCCCACTCATCCAGTGGAATCTCGTCCACCGGGACCAGGGACTCGTGGAGCACGCCGGCGGCGGCAACCAGGCTGTTGACGCCGCCCATGTGGCTCGTTGCCGTCTCCATCGCCGACGCGACCTGCGAGGCATCCGTCACGTCCGTTTTGACGAACCACCCCTGCCCTCCCTCAGCCCTGATCTGCTCCTCGACCGAGCGGCCGTCCGCATCGTTGATGTCGAGGACGATGACCTGGGCGCCCTCACCGGCGCATCGCAGCGCCGTGGCCCGGCCAATCCCGGTCGCCCCACCGGTTATGACGAGCTTTCTGTCCTCGAGCCTCATCGACTCCTCCGGCCACTGCTGCTCACGCGGACCCTTGTGAAAACCGACCAGATGCGTAGCACCTGAAGCAAATTGGCGCTTTCCAGTCTCACCTTCGCCCAAGCGGCAGAGTGTCTGGCTGCGTCAAGGATGCGCGGCGTACAGCGACTTGTGAATCCTTCCAAAGGGTGATTCAGCGGGTGAAAAAAGAAGTAGCCCGTTGTTCACTTCCTACGGCGAGGGAAGTTTAGATCCTGTTCTGAGCTTGCTGATGGGACAAGACGAAAGAACACGAGCGTGCCGGCCGATCACTCGTCAAGTGTCCTCCACCGGATACCCACCTCATGACCTGTCGTGTAAAGCGACTCCCTGGCCGCCGGTATCTTCTCCTCTGGAAGATGCTCTATCTGCACGTAACCGTCGGGGCAGCTCTCCTCGAACCGCCTCAGAAAGGTCGCCTGGTCCAGCAGCCCCTCTCCTATCACTGCCTCCTCGACATGGAGCACCAGCCTGTCCTCGATGCGGAAGTCCTTTGCATGGCCGCAGACGGTATACGGACCCAGGATGTCGAACAGCTCGTTCAGCAGACGGGTTGTGTCGTACGCGTCCTCGATGCCGCCGACGAAGTTGACCGGGTCCATGTTGAATCGCAGAGCGTCGGACCCGACGGCGTCGATCACGTCCTTTACACGGCGAGCGCTGTAGAGCGGCGACAGTACGTGGCCCTCGATCGCCAGCACGATGCCCTCGGCTTCGGCGGCGGAGCAGACCTGCTGGAGGCTGTCCACCAGCCGGTCGAAGGTCGCCGGGCTCCGGTTGTCGGGATGGGAGTACCACGAGCCGTTGGGGTTCAGGCCGCCCGGCCGCACGTACAGGTTTCCTGCACCGAGCCACCGGGTGACCCTGCACATATGCTGCATCGCCCGGACGCCCTCCGCCCGTTCCGTGGGGTCCGAGGCGACCAGGTCAGGGTGGCGGGCCACGGCCTGACACGGGTCGACCTCGCCGGCCCGCAGCGCGTCGCGCAACACGGAAACCGAAGCCTCATCGGCGCTGAGAGGGTCGGCCCACCGGCACGCCGCGCCCGTGAAACCGAAATCCCGTATCTTGCCGGTGACTGTCCGGTCGACCGTGCTCAAGTCCGCGGGCATGAGACCCTGGACACCCAGGTACATAGCGACCTCCCGACATCCGAGACGCGAGCCGGCCTCATCGACTGCGGGCCGGCAGCGAGGCGAGTATACAGGCCGTCTTGGGGCCGGTCAACCGCATGTCGAGATCGCACCTTCGCGTTGGAAGCCCGGGCCTGGCACCCTCCCCACGCCGGCCTTCATCGAGCTCCACCCGACCAGATTCCTCTCTCCGATCGGAATGACAGGCGATTGTGCGGTCAACGGACTTGGCTGAAGACCATCACTCCAGGGAGGCCGGGCGTCGGATGCTATAATGGCTGCCGTAGCCTCGGGATGGACGTCTACACCAATCTAATTCGACCTAACCGGTTGTAAAAAGAATAACAAGGAAAGTCTATATGGCCGAAGCCAACATCGCGGTGCTCATCGATTTCGAAAACGTCGGTCTGGACAACATGCAACGTCTGCTGGACCAGCTCTCCGACATGGGCCGCGTCATCATCAAGAGGGCCTACGCCGACTGGTCCGTCGAGCGCAACAAGCGCGACCAGCTGCTGGAGATGGGAATCGAAGCCGTGCACCTCTTCCGGTCCACTAAGTCGGGGAAGAACTCCGCCGACATCCTGCTGGCCATTGATGCCGTGGACCTGTTGCACAGCGCGCAGATCGACACCTTCGTCATTGCCTCCTCCGATAGCGATTTCGTCCCTCTGGTGAGCAAGCTGAGGGCGTCGGGGAAGACGGTCATCGCCGCGGGGAGGCGCGATGCCGCCTCGCCCACGCTCGTCAGGTCGTGCGACCGTTACATATATCTCGACGCGGCCAAGGCGCCTCGCGACAGCCGCAGGGCACAGCCCGCCAAAGGGTCGAGCCCCGTTTCGCTGGTCGTTCGCGCCATGGAGGCGTCGGTGGACGACCAGGGCCAGGTTGTAGGCTCCAAACTGCATCAGACGATGCTGCGTATCGACCCGAGCTTCAACTTCAGGGATCTCGGGTTCCGAACGTTCGGACAGTTCATCGAGTCTCGAGACGAGGTATCGATCACGAGAGACACCGACACCAGCGACCTTATCGTTCACCTGCGCCAGCCCACCGACAACGGCGTCAGGGCCTCGGAACCGAACGCGCCGGTCGCCGTCGGCGTCAGGGCCTCAGACCCCGGCGCGCCCGCGCCCGGCTGGGAGTTGCGCATCGACGACGCCTGGACGGGTCGGGACCGCCAGCGCATATCAGGCCAGGCGGCAGCCACGGACGCCGCCAGGGTATTGGGCACACAACGGCTAGGGGACTCCAGGTACCCATCACTCGACAAGCTGCTGGACGCCAGCGAATACCTCCGCCTCAGGTGGCATCGGGACCGGAACGCCATCATCCGAAGGTAGCCGCGCTCCGTTGGAGGCCGCAGACATCCGATGCTGCTAGCCATGGACATCGGCAACACCAACATCACGCTTGGCGTATTCGATGGCGATGACCTCAGGGCCACATGGCGGATTGCCACCGACGCGTCGCGTATGCCGGATGAGTACGGCCTCGCGGTCACCCAGCTCCTGGCTATGCGGGGAGTCTCGCCCGGCCAGATCGACTCCGTCGTCCTGTGCAGCGTCGTACCGCCACTTACGCCCAGCTTCGTCGTGCTGGCCCGCGACTATTTCGATGTGTCTCCGCTGGTGGTGGGCACCGGGACCAGGACGGGCATGCGCATCCAGTACGAGAACCCCCGCGACGTCGGCGCCGACCGGATAGTCGACGCCACCGCCGCCCTGAAGCTCTACGGTGGCCCCGCTATCGTGGTCGACATAGGTACCGCAACAGTGTTCGACGCCGTGACCGAGAGGGGCGAGTACATCGGCGGGGCCATCGCCCCCGGTCTCAGAATCGCGGCCGACTCCCTCTTCCATAGCACGTCGATGCTGCGCAGCGTGGAGTTGACGCCCCCGCCGGCGGCAATCGGGAAGAACACCGTAAACGCGATGCAATCTGGCCTCGTCCTCGGATTCACGGACCTGGTCAGGGGGATGGTCGCCCGGTTCCAGCTGGAGCTCGGGGGTAACGCCAAGGTGATCGCCACCGGCGGCCTGGCCGCCATCATCGCGGAGCAGGTCGACATCTTCGACGCGGTCAACCCCGACCTGACTCTAATGGGGCTGAGGATCGTGCACGAGCTCAACAGCGGCGACTGACCTCATCGGGCACCAAGGGCATGGGCCTTTACCGCGGTCGATCGAAGGGAGGGACCCTCAAAATGCCTGGACCTCTGGACGGCAAACGCATCGCGCTGGGCGTGACCGGCAGCATAGCCTGCTACAAGGCCGCCGATCTCGCCAGCAAGCTCACCCAGGCGGGGGCCCTGGTCGACGTGCTGCTGACGTCGAGTGCCGCCAGGTTCATCTCCTCTCTGACCTTTGCGAGCCTCACCCACAGACCGGTCTTCACCGACCTGTTCGACCCGCAGTCTGAGCTGAGCATGGACCACGTGGCCGTCGCGGAGGCAGCGGACATTGTCGTCGTGGCGCCCGCGACAGCCCACACCATTGCCAAGATCTCCGGAGGGCTCGCCGACGACGTGCTCACGACCACGGTGCTGGCGACCCGGGCGCCGGTGCTGCTGGCGCCGGCCATGGACGCCAACATGTACGAAAGTCAGGCCACTCAGGAAAACGTGGCGAAGCTCGAGTCCAGGGGATATGTGATTGCGGGCCCGGCCGAAGGCCACCTGGCCTCAGGTCTCATCGGCAAGGGCCGCATGCTGGAGGTCCATGAGCTCATCGGACACATACGGGCTGTGTTGGGGCGAAACGGCGATCTGGCAGGCCACAAGATCGTCGTAAGCGCCGGCGGCACCCGCGAGCCCATAGACCCGGTGCGGGTTATCGCCAACCGCTCCTCCGGCAAGATGGGCTACGCGGTCGCCGAGGCGGCTCGGGACCGCGGCGCCATGACGACGGTCGTGTCTGCGGCCACCGGCCTTCCGGACCCGGTAGGTGTCCATATGGTCCGCGCCGAAACCGCACTCCAGATGCGGGAAGCGGTCCTTGGCGCGTGCCGGGAAGCGGACGCGCTAGTCATGGCGGCGGCCGTCGCCGACTGGCGTCCTGCGTCTGCTGCGTCCCGGAAGGTCAAGAAGGGCGAGTCGGAGTCCTGGTCCATTGATCTGGTCAAGAATCCCGACATCCTTTCCGAGGCCAACGGCGAAGGGCTCATCAGGATCGGGTTCGCGGCGGAGAGCGAAGACCTGATCGCCAACGCCGAGTCCAAGCTGATGGGCAAGGGGTTGCACCTCATTGTGGCCAACGACATAACGTCCAAGGACGGCGGCTTCGGCTCGGACAGCAACAAGGTGACGCTTCTGGACAGGGAGGGGGACGTCGAGGAGCTGCCGGCCATGTCCAAGTACGACGTCGCCAACCGCATCCTCGACCGCGTCGCCGCGCTTCTGAGGTAGAGGCTGGCACGCCTTTCGTCGGCTGAGACAACGGAACGAGACCGTTCGAGGTCCGTACCGCAGGCAATGACAAAGAAGAGTTGACAATTATTGAGGAGGACAGAACCCATGCCATTCGTTAGAGTATCGATGCTGCCGGGGAGGACACGTGAACAGAAGGCCGAGCTGGCCAGGGCCATCACCGAGGCGGTCGTGAAGATCGCCAAGGCCCCTGCCGACGCGACGGCGGTCGTTTTCGAGGACATCTCCCCGGAGAGCTGGGCCGAGGCCGGGGTCCTCATATCCGACAAGTCTTAGCGCGGACCCGCGGGCCGCAGACGCTATCAGTCCGTACCCACCTGAACGACCAGCGCCGTCGACCAATATCCGGTCCACCTCTTGAACACTGGTCAGCTACCCGCTTTGGCTGTGCGCGGGCCTCCCACGAGCCGGCTCACTTCTACACAGAGCTGCCGTTCCTCCAAAGAGGAACTTGATCCTCCGTATGTCGACTTCCCTACCCTCTCGGGCGAACGAGCAGTCGAGTTAGTCCCGCCGCCTTGGGATGGTCCGGAGACCGGCGAGTTGGCTACGTAGCCGAGAGGCACGTCGCGTTGACCATGAAATGCCGCATGCGCTACCGTGTTCGCGGCGCAGTGAGCCGAGAAGCTCGACGCCTGATATCTCGGGTCGGGTGTGACCGCGAAACTGGGAGGTGATTCATGCTGCCGGAGCTGAGCCTTGAGGGGAAGACGGCCGTGGTGACCGGAGGCGGTCGGGGCATAGGCCGCGACATCGCGCTGGCCTTTGCCGAGGCCGGGGCCGACATAGTCGTAGCCGCCAGGACTTCCTCCGAGATCGAGGCCACAGTTGCCGATATCAAGTCGATGGGCAGAGAGGCCGTTGCGGTGCCAACGGACGTGTCGAAGTCCGACGAGGTCGATAGCCTGGCTGAGCGGGCCCTGGAGCATTTCGGCAAGGTCGACATACTCGTGAACAACGCCGGCAAGCTGATGCGGCTGGCCGTTGTGCCGTTCGCCGACACGACCGAGAACCCGCCCAGGGTAAACAGGGACAGCACATCCCGAACGACCGATGAGGAATGGCAGAGCGTCTTGAATCCCAACTTGAACGGGGTGTTCTACTGCTGCCGTGCCTTCGCTCCCCACATGATGGAGAGGAGATACGGCAAGATCATAAACATCAGCTCCAACAACGCCAAGCAGGCCTTTCCATTGGTGGCTGCCTACAACGCCAGCAAGGCCGCGGTAAACATGCTCACCCGTGTCCTGGCCCTGGAGTGGGCCCCCTACAACATATGCGTCAACGCCATCGGCCCCGGGGACTACCACACCGCCATGACCGACGCTAGCTGGACGGACCGGGCGGGACGCCGGCGGCATCTTGACGGCATCCCACTTCACAGGGAGGGTGATCTCAGGGAGCTCGGCGTGCTGGCCGTCTACCTGGCCAGCCCGGCTTCAGACTACATGACCGGCCAGATCGTCTACATGGATGGGGGCCTGACGGCGAAGTAGGCCGTCCGGCAGTACTCCCCGGCGGCCCATTACCTGGAAGCGGCAAGAAGCAGGGCCGGCAGCCGGCGGCCCAGTTAACGGCGCCAATTGCCTGGGCCATTGATCTCGAGGGAGGGACCTTTGCGGGCATCCTCACTAGCTGAGCGCCACACACGTGTGGCAGGCCGATCTTGCTAGCCGGTGAGGTGAGCCGGCTGGCGAGGGGCGTCTTCTACGGCTGGTGGGTTGTCTTGGCCGGCTCCGTGGCGATAGCCATGTCCGGCGGCCTCTTTTTCATCGGATTCGGCTTCTTCTTCGAGCCCATACGGCAGCATTTCGGCTGGAGCCGCACCATGCTCTCGGGCGCTTACGCTTCGGCACGGTTTGGGAGAGTCCTTTTCGGACCGTTCGAGGGCTACCTGATTCAGCGGCTGGAACCGCGCAACGTCATGACGGTAGCGTTCGTCGCCTTCGGCCTAGGATTCATCTTGCTCAGTCGCTCCAATTCCATCCTAGCCTTCTACGCGGCGTTTCTTGTCCTGGCCACAGGCGCGGAGACCGCCGGATTTTCGTCCATCATGGCGAGCATCAACAACTGGTTCCGTGCGAAGCGGGCCAGGGCAGTGAGTTTTGCCATGCTGGGGATGGGCCTTGGTGGGATCATATTCCCTCCCATCCTGGCACTCGGCTTCGACAACTTCAGCTGGCGGACCGTTTCCCTCGCGTCCGGAATCTTCGTCGCAGTAGTCGGTGTCACTGTCGCCAGGCTTGTCCGCTACAATCCGGAGCCCTACGGGTATCTCCCGGACGGAGTTCCTTCCAATGCGATCAGGCGGCCCAGCCCGACCGGGAGTCGAGCAGTTGCCGAAAGGTCCCGGCCACGTGACGCCCCAACCGAATACGATTTCAGCCTACTCGAGGCGCTGAAGACCCGGGCATTCTGGATGATGTCCGTAGGTCACGCCCAGGCGTTGTTGGTTGTCTCCGTCATAGCCCTGCATCTCGTGCCCTACCTCGAGACGGGACTGGGGTTTTCCAGAGCGTCGGCGGCCACCGTCGTGATGGTGCTCACGGGTGTAAACATGTTCGGCCAGATGGTCGGAGGATTTCTCGGGGACCGGTTTCCCAAGAATTACCTTGCGGCAGCGACGATCGCGGGGCACACCGTAGCCCTGTTAGTTCTGGCCACTGCCGACAGCTACACTCAAGTAATAGTCTCCGCCGTCATACAGGGCCTGGCGTGGGGCGTCCGATCCCCGGTCCTGACGTCGATGCGAGGAGAGTACTTCGGCAGGAGATCTTTTGCGGTGATCATGGGCTTCTCACACGGTATGGCGATGCTTGGAATGATCGTTGGCCCGCTCCTGTCGGGTTATTTCGCAGACCACTTTAGCTACAGCCTGGGGTTCAAGGTCATCGCAGCGTGCACGGCTCCTGGGTTCCTGCTGTTCGTCTTCCTCAGAAACCCTCAGCCGAAGCCGACGACCACTTAGCCGGCATTTCCCATTCTGATCGCTGGCGCTCTGATTTGCGGCACGACGATGAGGGGCGGCTTCCGGGTACCCACAGGATGTCACCGGTGCATGTGCTAGAATCGAGGCGGTCTCGACCGGCGTCAAGATATCACACCAACGCCGGTCGCGTGCGCCTCGATTCTAACGACACCTGCTTGGAGAGTTCATGTGATGGACGGTACCCCTTCTAGGAGCATCGAGGGCTCTCCGAACGGCCGACCGAATGACTGGAGCGACGTCGAAACCCCGGCCTTTGTCTACGACAGCAGGGTGATACGGCGGCTGCTCACGTATGCGGACAGTCTCAGGCAGGCCTCCGGATGCAAGGTGCTCTTCTCACTCAAGCCCTTCGCTTATGTCGACGCCCTCGCCCTGATGGCACCATACCTGGACGGGTTCGCGACGAGCTCGCTGTTCGAGGCGCGTCTCGCGTCCCAGGTGCTCCTCGGCAATGGATCGCTCCACCTCACGACACCGGGTATGCGTCCCGACGGCGTGGACGAGATCGCGTCGCTATGCGACTTCGTCTCCTTCAACAGCCTCAGTCAGTACCAAATGCACGGGCAGGCCGTGGGCCGCGCCGCGAGCTGCGGCCTGCGGGTAAACCCGCAGATGTCGTTCGTGGACGATGAGCGCTACGATCCCTGCCGGCCTAACTCGAAGCTGGGGGTCCCCATCGAACAACTGGTCGATGTGCTCAAGGGAGAGCCCTCTCGCCTGTCGGGCATCGACGGAATCCTGGTCCACTCGAACTGCGACTCGTCAGACTTGGACCAGGCTCAGGCCACGGTCCGGTACATGGACGCCAAGCTAGGCGGACTCTTCGAGAGGGTCCAGTGGGTCAACCTGGGCGGCGGCTATCTACTCGATGAGACTGACAGCCTTGAGCCCCTCTGCGAGACCATCCGTTTCCTTCGCTCCAGATACGGGCTGGAGGTCTTCGTCGAACCGGGGGCCGCGCTGGCCCGCGCCGCCGGACAGATCGTATCGACGGTCCTCGATGTATTCGAGAGCGGAGGCAGAAAGGTCGCCGTTCTGGACACCACGGTGAACCATATGCCAGAGGTGTTCGAGTACGGCTTCGAGCCCGACGTGCTGGGCCACGACGACGACGCGGACCACGAGTATCTCCTGGCCGGATGCACATGTCTGGCCGGCGACCTGTTCGGTCTCTACCAGTTCCACGAGCCCTTAGAAGCCGGGGCGAAGGTTGTATTCAACAATGCGGGAGCATACACGCTTCCCAAGGCCCATATGTTCAACGGTGTCAACCTGCCGACGATCTACGCCGTCTCCGAGTCGGGCGACCTGGTTCTGAAAAAGCGGTTCACATACGCCGAGTACGCGGCCAGATGGGGAGAAGATGTCGCAGTTCCTGTCTGAACAAGAGCTGGTGGTTCCCAGCACGGCCGGACACAGAGATCTGCTGCGATACCTGTCCCGAGCGGTGGAAAGCCGTCTCGAAAAGGGCGCGATGCCGGTCCGCTTTGTCATCACCGCCCTCGGAGAGGACAGCTACCGTTGTGAGGTCGGCACCCTTACGGGAGACGGCCGGACCCCTACAGACTCAATCTTTCGGTTCGCGCCGCGGCGGGTGGAGCGCACCGACAGCTTCAATGCCGTCCTCGTGGTGCCGACGGGCATCGGCGCGGAGATCGGAGGACATGCCGGCGACGCCACGCCGGTTGCGACCCTGCTAGCGTCGGTCTGCGACACGCTCGTAACCCACCCCAACGTCGTCAACGCCTCGGACGTAATCGACATCCCCTCCAATGCGTTGTACGTGGAAGGGAGCGTCATCTCGCGGCTGATGATGGGAACGATCGGCCTTCAGCGGGTGCGCGGCAACCGTCTGCTGGTTGTCATCGGCGCCCACGAAGACGAGCTCTTCTCCCATGCCGCCGTCAACGCGGTGAGCGCTGCCCGTGTCTCGTACGGACTCCGGGGCGCCGAGGTTGTCCAGGTGGGCGCCGCGATGACGATGAAGTCCCATTTCACGATGTCAGGCAGGGCTGCGGGCCGAATCGAGGGTTTGGAGCACCTATGGGAGTTGCTGGACGCCAGGGAAGGGTCGTACGACGCCGTGGCCATCTCGTCGGTCATCGACGTGCCCATGAGCTACCACAAGGACTATTTCGAGGTCGCCGGCGCCATGGTCAACCCCTGGGGCGGCGTCGAAGCTATGTTGACGCATGCGCTATCAACTGCCTATGACGTTCCGTCGGCCCATTCACCCATGATGGAAACGCAGGAAATCGCCAACATGGACCCGGGAATCGTGGACCCCCGGATGGCCGCGGAGGCCGTTTCGTTGACCTTCTTCCAATGTGTCCTCAAGGGCCTTCAGAAAAGCCCGAGAATCATAGCCGACCCGGGCTCGACGGTGCTCAACGACGTACTGAGCGCCAGGGACATCGCCTGCCTGGTCATCCCCGACGGATGCATAGGCCTGCCAACGCTGGCTGCGATGGAACAGGGAATCCCCGTCATAGCCGTTCGGGAGAACAAGAACTTGATGGAGAACGACCTGACCGGCCTGCCGTGGTCCCGGGACCAGCTCTACATCGTAGACAACTACTGGGAAGCCGCCGGTGTAATGGCAGGACTAAAGGCCGGAATCGATCCTAGAGTCGTGCGTCGACCGCTAGCCCCGACCGCTGTTGAGATGCGCGAGGTAGACGCCGCCTCGAGGGCGCAGCTGCTCGCCGAGCGCCTGCTTCCGTTCTAGACGGCGGTACCACCGGTTGGTAGGCCAGCCCGCCGCCCTCGAATCGCTGTTGGGTGGCGACCAGAGTGGTAGGCGTGGCGGCCCGGTGCGAATCGTGGTTACAAACCGAGAGAACTTCATCCTCCAACTGACCGACTCGCTGACGCGAAGACGTTGCGCATTGCGCGTCGATGCACGGGCGGCGACACTGCCTCTATCCGAGCTTCTGCGGACGTATTTTCAGCGCTGCCCTGTCGAGAAATTGCTGAAAGAGAGACGCACTACCGACGCATCGGCGGAGACGCTCGGGACCTTGCAGGACCTGGTGTACGCCGTATCCGACTCCGGCGACCTCGGGGAGATGTTCAAGGGGGTGGTGTTCAGACAGCAGGGTCAGGTCGCATCGCTGGAGAGCCCGCCTAAGGTCGCCGTGACCCGCGCGGGCGATAAAGTCGTATCCTTGATCGACGTCGAGATCGACCGCACCAACGTCGGGTACGACCGAAACTGGGCCGGCTTCCACCGTCGTCGGTGGGAGCGCCAGGCCGGCGTTTATGAACGCTTCGTTCTGGACGCGCTTCGGGTAGACCACTCCAGGGACGAGGTCGACACCACCCTTCAGCTGGCGACGGAAGAGCAGAAGATCGCGTTGCTGCAGGGCCTCGCCAATAGGATATGGCGAAGTCAGTTCGAGAACTACTCGAGGTTCGTCGGCGACAAGATCCGGTTCAAAACGGGCGACGAGACGGTCCGAAACATCATCGACGGAAGCGGAGGCATCTGCGCGGAAAAGGTGCAAGCCCTGAAGTTCCTAACCGACCACTATGGGCTCCGGTCCGAGTATGTCATCGCCGGCCCCAACACGCCGACGCCGGTCCCGGAAACCGAGCTAAGGGAGCTGCTCGACACTTTCGACTTCGGGTTCGCCAAGCGTCTCATGCGCTACTGGGACCACACCGCGCTCCT
The DNA here is from genome assembly GCA_964528205.1 of uncultured Dehalococcoidia bacterium. Lineage (GTDB taxonomy): Bacteria > Chloroflexota > Dehalococcoidia > Lucifugimonadales > CAZGRI01 > CAZGRI01. The sequence continues at coordinate 20,155 of CAZGRI010000015.1, forward strand.
GTACACCCTGGGAAACGCCACGATCTTGGTCGACGCGACCAACGGGAACATCCCGTTTCTTTTCCTGCGAAACGGCGCCGCCGAAAGGTTTTTGGGTTACGATGACAAGCGCCCGCTGAGCGTCCGCATGACCGTCCGCGATGAGGACTTCTACTACCATCGGGTGGCGCAGGACATCCCGCAGAACCTCTTTTTCGCGCTGGAGGGTTGGATCTCCGACGCGGACCTGATGCAGGTCTTCGAGAACGAGCTTGGCCTGTACATCTCCGAGGACTGGTTCGTCACACCGGCGGCTTTCAAGAACGATGCCGAGCGCGATGAGTTGAAGCGGCGCTACCTGCAGGTCTGCGATCGAGCGGGACTCGAATGCGCAATCAGCGACAAGTGGGCGCTCGACACTCCGCTGGGGCGGCGCTTCGCTGAGCAGGAGACGGAGACCAGCGACAAGATACTGCTGGCGGAGGACCACCTATTGACGAGGTACAGCGAGTGGGATGGCGGCGAACACCAGGCCGCTCTCGTGATCGTGGCGCTTCGCGGTGGCGATAGGAAGTCCGACAAGAGAGACGCGAAGACATGCTAAACATCACGATCCGGATGATCTACGCGCTGAGACGCAGGAGGAGCCTGGGAGTCGCGGTCTTGCTCCTGGTTTTGGTCGTGAGCATCGTAGGTAACGCCCTCACCTTTTTCCTCTCCGAGCGTGGGTCCGACCCCGGCCTGACCATAGCGGATGCGTTCTGGTATAGTGTGATTTCGATCACCACTATCGGCTATGGTGATCTCTCGGCCACAACCGCCGCAGCGAGGATCGGCACCGTCTTCTTCATTGTGGTACTGGGGCTTACCGCGTTCACGTCGGCGGTAGGCGTCGGCGTCGAGTGGATAGTGGACCGCAACTACAAAGAGCGAGCCGGACTGAGTAAAGTGGTCGCCAGAAATCACCTGCTGATCGTAAACTTCCCCAACGAGCGGCGGGTGCGCCAGATCGTCGAGGAGTTTCTGTGGGACCCGAGCCACAAAAACGACGAGATCGTTGTGGTGACGGACCGGATCCAGGCCCTGCCCTTCGAAGAGCGCAACGTGCACCTGGTCCGTGGCGCCCCGCTGTCCGAGGAGACGTACGACCGGGCCAATGCGAAAGAGGCACGGCAGGCCATAGTCCTGAGCACTGGGTACGACGATCCCAACAGCGACAGCGTAGCCGCGTCGATCGTGACGATTCTGGCCCACCTCAACCCGGAGATTTCCATCGTCGCAGAGGTGCTGGACGCGCGACACACTCTGCTGTTCAATAGGACCAAGAACGCCTCCCTGGTGTACACCTTTCGCATGTCGAACAATCTGCTGGTCCAGGAGGCGCAGGACCCCGGCGTCAGCATCCTGACCCAGGCGATAGTTAGCAATCAGGTTGAGGGAACACTCGCCAGCACCAGGGTGGAATCGGTCGTGGAGTCGTCGCTCCGCTACCGCGATGTGGCCACAAGCCTGCTAAAGCACGACATCAATCTGGTGGGGGTCATTCGCGGCGAGGAAGTACACCTCAGGTTCGAGGACGTTTCGCTGGCTCAAGACGACCGCCTCGTGTACATCTGCCCCACGCGACAGACCTGGGAGACCATCCATAGATTCCTGACATAGCCACCCGAAGGTCAAGAACCATGCGTTCAGACATAGGCGGATCGTTGTTGCGATACGGGGCCCGTCGAAAGGTGAGATGATCGACGTCCGGAGCATGAAGCGCACGCGCTCCCCTGCATGGGATGGGACGGCGCCAGGGCCACGCTTGAGTGGGACGCCGGACGCGCGCGCTCTGCGGCTTCGCGACGTCGTCCAGCGCGTTCGCCGCCACGATTTTTCGACCTGCTCCGACGGCGAGCTAAGAAACACACTCCAGCGTCTGAAGGGCGATCACGACCTAGCCTCCGATGTGTTTGCAGTAGTCGACGAGGCGGTCAGACGGCGGCTCGGAGCATGGAGACTCTTCGACGCTGGATTCGACAAGGGAGCGTTGGTCCGATACGAAGAGCTGGCCGGTCAGATCGTCGACGCCGGTCCCTATAGAGACCGCATCGAGTTCTACACCACCCCAGGTTTCCTCGACGGGGACGCGTTCGACCGGAGCATCGCGCCGATGCTCCGAGATATGGGCCTCGACAGCGACGACCGAACGCTTGTAAAGACGGCCGTCTACGTGACGGAGAAGCGCCGGACGGCGCAGGACTCCAATATTCTGCTGCCGGACGGATTCTATCGGGCTGTGGTTGCGAAGGACCGGGACGGACTGCTAAGCTTCGTCGTTTCGGATGAGCAGCTAGCCGTGGGGCTGCTGCTGTCGGACAAACTCGCCGTCGAGATGAACGCGGGCGAGGGCAAGACCGTCGCCGCGTCTTTTTCCGCCGTGGCTCAGACGCTGAGAGGCCGGTCGGTCCACGTAATCACCGCTAACGAGTACCTCGCCGCCAGGGACAGGGACTGGCTCGCGCCGGTCTACGAGTCCCTGGGGCTATCCGCCGGTGTTGTACTGAGCTACATGGAGGACGATGAGCGAAGGTACGAGTACGGACAAGATATCGTATACGGCACGCTCCGGGAGTTCGGTTTTGACTTCATGAGGGATGGACTCAAGCTCCCACCAGACGAGCCTGTTCAAGGACCGCTGGACGTGGCTATCGTGGACGAGGCGGACCATGCGCTGATAGACCAGGCGCGGACGCCCCTGATCATCTCCG
>CAZGRI010000016.1:0-22576 GCA_964528205.1 uncultured Dehalococcoidia bacterium
ATCAGCCAGATCGTGGTCATGGTAAGCATGGGCATGGGAAGCATGATCGGCGCGGAGATAATCCTGAGCTGGCTGGGAATAGGCATCCAGCCGCCGCGACCAAGCTTGGGGCGGATGCTGCTGGAAGCGGGTGACCTGTCTGCCCTTCAACAGCAGTGGTGGCTGCTGCTGGCGCCCGGCGGGGCCGCGTTCCTGATGGTCCTGGCATGGAACCTGCTGGGCGACGCCCTCAGCGACGTGTTGAATCCGAGGACGCGGTAGTGGGGGAGGCGTGCGGGCGGGGACCGGAGTACCCCCGGCGGGACTCGAACCCGCGCATCTGGCTCCGGAGGCCAGCGCTCTATCCGCTGAGCTACGGGGGTAGTACGGTGAAACTATACCAGTTGGCCGATGGGGCAACAAGGCGCGGTGAGAACCGTTCGAGGCTGTGCGAGACGGGTGTGGCCGCATCGACGTCGCTCACAAGGGGTCGACGGTCCACATTGCGATACCCGCTTCGGCCGGTCGCGATAAGGGTGCGACCGCAGCGCGACTCTTGGACGCAGCCTGCGCCTGCGTGCACGGTCAAATTCGACGCCGAGGGGACTTGACATCCTAGCGGGTGGTGAATATGATTATGCCGCCGTCTAACGTGGCTGGCGCGTGCCGCCGGACGCGTCGAAGCGGATCGTTACAGAACAGTGTATGCGGCAACCCGGCTGTGCTGGATTCTGCAAAGAGGTGGTTAGATGAGAACGCGTTTTGGTTCCAGGGGGCTGATCCTAGCCTTAGTAATGTCAGCGCTGGTCACCGCCCTGATCGCGTGCACGGGCCCCCAGGGCCCCCCCGGTGACGCAGGATCAGCAGGCCCCGCCGGTCCCACGGGTTCCGCCGGTCCCCAGGGCGATGCCGGCCCAGCCGGCGACGATGGCATCGCCGGGCCGCCGGGTTCACCCGGCAGCACCGGCCCCGCCGGCCCTCCAGGGGCTCAGGGTGACACGGGTGCCGCCGGATCGAGTGGTTCGAGCGGTTCGAGCGGATCTCAGGGACCAGCCGGTTCCACTGGCCCGCCGGGGCCTCCGGGACCCGGAGGGCCCAGCATAGCTCTGACCGCCAGCTCGATAGTGCCGGGCGGTGATACCGTTACGGTGTGGGGCGCAGGGTTCACCGACGGAGAAGCGGTCAGCGTAGTAGTAGTCTCCGCCTTAGCTGGACACGACCTCAACGTGGTGGGAGGCGAAGCCAATAGTTCTGGAGCCTTCTCGCTATCCGACTCCCTCCATCTCCCAGCTGGGGTCTACACGATCAGGGCGACCGGGGACTCGGGGTCTGTCGCCGTAGCTCCGCTCCTGGTCGCCGCGAAGTAGGGAGCACCGGTCTAGCTCCCCCAAAGACACCATAAGCTAGAACGAAAAAGAGCCCTCGTCTGACAGGAGACGAGGGCTCTTTTTTGCGCGTCGTTTGGGTATGTGGCAGGGCAAGTAGCCGTCTAGTCTGCCGGTGATGCGTCTTTGTCGGGTAGCCGCGTTACCCTGAGTCGTTTCAGGCGGCGGCCCGCGGTGGACACGACCTCAATTCGGAGACCGTCGTACATGACGGCGTCACCCGGGCTTGGTATCCTGCCCTGTTGCTGGTACACGAGGCCGCCCAGCGTGTCGAAGCCGTCGGCGTCGACCGACACGTTCAGCAACTCGTTTAGTTGGTCCACTCCCACACCGGCCTCCATAAGGTACTCGTCGTCGCCTAGGGCCACGACCGAGGGCTCGGCGTCGTCAAACTCGTCTTGGATCTCTCCGACGATCTCCTCCAAGAGGTCTTCGATGGTTACGATGCCGGACACGCCTCCGTACTCGTCGACAACGATGGCCATGTGCATCCGCCGCTGCTGAAACTCGCTGAGAAGCTCCTCCAGGGTCTTGGACTCAGGCGTGAAGAGGGCGGGCCGCAGCATCTCTCTAACCGTGGTGGATGAGGTGTCGCTGCCTTCGAGTGTCCGGTCCAGGACATCTCTTGCGTAGGCTATGCCCTCTATATGGTCCAGGTCGTCCCGATAAACCGGTACCCTGCTGTGGCCGCTTTTGACCATGTGCTCCGCCAGCGAGGAAATCGGCGCTTCGACATCCACCGCCACCATGTCGACCCTGGGCACCATGATCTCCCGCGCGACGGTCTCGTCGAGACGGACCACGGCGCGAATCATCCGGACCTCATGCTCTTCCAGCGGTTCCCCGTTGGAGTCCAGCGATATTCCGATTTCCGATGGGCTGGAACCGTTGCGATCGACGGACAGCCCGTCCAGGCCCGGAACAATCCGAACGTAGGACGGGCGCAGGAGTAGGTGGGCCGCGCCGCCGAGGACCCGAAGCGGCAGCCGCAGCCGAAGCGTTACCGTGTCGGCGTATCGCGACGCGAACACCGCGGCGCCTCCACGGACCAGCCCGAGCACGACCAGGGCCGCCACTGAAGCGGTGGCGATCTCGGCCCAATAGACTCCGCGCCACGTGACCGTGACGGCTACGGCCGAGACCAGGACCGCGGACAGAGCGACAAGGTTGAGGGAGGCCAGACCCGACGTCAGACCCTGAATCTTTCCAGAGGAGTCCGGATCTGACGGATCCAGCGACATGGCGCGATGGAGGACATCCCGCTTGGACCCACCTGCAGATGACCTGGCCACTGATATCAGGCCATACAGGACCAACGACACAGCCAATGCGATGACAGCGTATGTACTGTCGCTCTCCATATCTAGAACGACCTGCTCGGGTGGGTCATCGGCGCACCCGCCTGGCTCCGCCAGTAGACTTGGCGGAGCCGGTCCTCGTCGTCTTCTTCTGAACGACCCTTGCAGGAGCGCCGATCGCGCGAGACCCGTCAGGAACGTCTCTGGTGACGACTGAGCCCGCTCCGGTCGACGAGCCGGATCCCACCCTGACGGGAGCGACCAGCATCGTGTCTGATCCTATGAACGCGCCGTCGCCTATGGAAGTCTTGTTTTTTTGCTCGCCATCGAAGTTGCACGTCACGGTCCCGGCGCCGATATTGACGTTGGCCCCGACGTCGGCGTCGCCAATGTAGCTGAAGTGGCCGGACCTGGTTCCGGGTCCCAGGCTGCTATTCTTCACCTCGGCGAAGTTGCCTATGTGCGCGCCCTCCTCGAGGGTGGAGCCCGGCCGGATGTGGCTGAAGGGCCCAACGTCCACGCCCTGACGCAGCTCGGACGCCTCGACCACTGATGCGATCACCTTGCACTGGTCTCCGATTTCGGAATCCCGGACCACGGAGTTGGGGCCGATCTCGCAGTTGAGACCTATGCGGGTCCGTCCGAGTATGTGCGTGTTGGGCAGCACGACCGTGTCCTGTGCGAGCCGGACCGTGGCATCGATGTAGACCGACGAGGGGTCCGGGATCGAGACGCCGCGCAGCATCCAGTCGTTCAGGATGCGTCGACGAAGCACTGCTTCGGCCTCCGCCAGCTGGATCCGGTCGTTTACGCCGCGGGTCTCCTCCGGGTCCTTGGACTCCCGCGATTCGACTGTCAGGCCTTGCCTCGACGCCGCTTCCACCAGGTCAGTGAGGTACACCTCGCCACTCCGGGATGGACCCAGCGCCGCGAGACCGTCCCAGAGCCAGGAGGTCGCAAGACAATAGGTACCGGCATTGATCTCGGTGATGGAGCGTATCGCGTCGTCGGCGTCACGCTCCTCGACGATCTCCGTGACCGTGCCCGTGGCGGAGCGGACCACTCTGCCCAGGCCATCGGGCTGGTCGCGTTTGGCGGTCAACAGAGTCACGGCGGCACCGGTCTCATCGTGGTGCGCGACGAGGTCCTTGATAGTGTCCGGACGTAGTACGGGTACGTCGGCATACAGCACCGCCACGTTGTCCGCATCGCCGACGGCGTTCCGGGCACGGAGCAAGGCGTCGCCGCTCCCAAGAGGCTCTGACTGCTCGGCAATTATCACATCGCCATTGAGAGCCTCGCGTATGGCGCCGGATTCAGAGGGGACTACTACGACGATGGGGGCGAGCCCGGCTTTCGTGGCGGTCTCTACCACCAGGCTGACCATCTCGACACCGCACAGACGATGGAGCACTTTCGGAGTACGCGACCGCATGCGCGTGCCACTGCCGGCCGCCAGGACAACCGCTGTGTAGGTGGTCATGGGGTACTGGAACGAGGACCGCCCGGCGCGATGGCTGAATCGCCACGCGTAGGGCGGCTTCCGAGGAAACGTCTATCCGATGGGTCTTCCACTGTCAATTAAATGGTAACAGAACCTTACCTGGTTTGTCAAGTGGAATGACCGTCTCCGACTGATTAGCAGGCCTGTTTTGTGAAATTCGTAGCCGCTATGCCTGGCGAATGACATTTACGCTCCAGGCCACTCGCCCTCGCCTAGGGTCCATCGTCTGCTGGAATGGACATGGCGTTGCTCCTTCCGTATGCTAAGGCCGTCACACCGAACGCATCGGACCGGCGGGGTCCGAGGCCGGTAGAGCGGAGCGGATAGATGGACCCGAAGATCCTGAAAGAGCTGATCACAGAGCTCCTGAGCGTCGAGAAGATGCTGGTAGTCATGGATTCCCCTGGCGCTGCCGCTGAGATGCACGCCGACGAGGTATCCGGGACTGATTTTGGAGACCGGTGGGTCACGATAGAAGCCCGCGGCTGGCATGTCCATCTGGATATTGAGGCCGTCGACGGCGCCCAGTTCGTGGAAGCCGAGGACAAGGCACATGACTCCATTCCAAAGCTCTACTATGCCAGGCTGTCCGCGGCGGACGGCGGTACCGTCATCAGGTTCTACTTCCCCAATCCATGGTTGGACGACGACGAGAAGCCAGCCGAGTTCCAGCCCGACAAGCTTCGTCTGTTCGAGCGAGTGCGTGACCGGTACGTTGACAAGGAGGGCATCGCGTTCGCACAGCGGACGGCCGGCGGTGGATCACGTACGTAGGCGTCCAGGGCCTTACAGACTCCTGTACGTCGGCACAAACTTGTCTGGTGCCTTCCTAAATGCTACACTTGCCGCGCCTATGGACCGTACCACAGGCGCGGTTATCAGGAACTTTCGCCCAGGATTCGCTTGACCGATTGGACAGGCGTACGAGTAGTATCTGGAGTGAGGGGATCTCAAAGGTTGACTGACATCAACGTAGCGATCATAGGGCTAGGCAACTGCGCTTCGTCCCTGGTGCAGGGTATACACAAGTACGGCGACGGCCGGACAGACAAGGCCATTCCGGGGCTCATGCATCCGGTACTTGGTGAGTACGGGATAGGGGACATCAACGTTGTCGCCGCCTTCGACATCGATGCCAATAAGGTCGGGCTAGACATTTCGGAGGGGATCTTCGCTCCCCCAAACAACACCGTCAAGTTCCAGGACGTGCCTCATATGGGTGTGACCGTCCAGCGGGGGATGACCCATGACGGCATCGGCAAGTACATGGCCGACGTGGTCAAGAAGGCGGAAGGCCCGACGGACGACGTCGCCGGCATTCTCCGGGAGCGCGAAGTGGACGTGGTCGTGAACTACCTGCCGGTCGGTTCCGAGGAGGCGACCAGGTGGTATGTGGAACAGGTGCTGGCCGCCGGCTGTGGATTCGTGAACTGCATACCGGTGTTCATAGCCAGTGGTGAGAAGGGGTACTGGGAGCGTCGATTCCAGGAGGCCGGCGCTCCGATAATCGGCGATGACATCAAGTCCCAGGTGGGCGCTACTATCACGCATAGGGTGCTGACACGGCTGTTCGAGGATCGAGGTGTAGACCTGCAGCACACCTATCAGCTCAACTTCGGGGGCAATTCGGACTTCAAGAACATGCTCGAACGGGACCGTCTGACCTCCAAAAAGATCTCCAAGACCAACGCCGTGACGTCGCAGATAGACGAAGGAATCGCGGTAGATGACGTCCACGTGGGTCCCAGCGATCACGTGCCCTGGCTGACCGACAGGAAGTGGTGCTACATACGCATGGAGGGCGTGAGCTTCGGCGACGTGCCCATCAATCTAGAGCTGAAGCTGGAGGTTTGGGATAGCCCCAACTCCGCCGGCGTGGTCATCGACGCCATCCGGTGCGCTAAGATCGCCAAGGACAGAGGGCTGGCCGGACCGGTACTGGGACCGTCGGCCTACTTCATGAAGTCTCCGCCCACTCAGTACACGGACGACCGGGCGAGAGAGATGGTCGAAGAGTTCATCGAGGGGCGGGAAGAGATGCCGTCGACCCCGGAGGTCCACCAAGAGGAGAACGGGCAGTAGTTGAGCGGTGAACCCACCGGCCATCAGCACGACGGGTCTCCCCGAGACTCAAGGGCCGGGACTGCGGCTGCTACGCTCGACGGCGCCGGCCATCCCCTCAAAATAGGCCTCGTATCTCCCTATGACTACGCCGTCCATGGCGGCGTCAACGACCACATCAAGGCCCTGGGCGCTGAATTCAAACGGCGGGGACACGACGTACGAGTGATCGCGCCCTGCACGGCGCCGGAGGCCATCCAGGACCAGGACTTCATTCCGATGGGACGCTCCGTACCCGTCCCCAGCGGAGGGTCGATCGCAAGGGTCTCGCTGTCCATCTGGCTGCGACGGAGAATCAAAAAGCTCCTCCAGGAGCAGGCGTTCGATATCGTGCACCTTCACGAACCGATGGCCGGGTTCGTGACCCTGAACATGCTGCGCGAGGCCTCTTCAACCGACGCGGCATACGTGGGGACCTTTCACACCAACCGCGGGACGCCGATCTACAGAATCGGCGGCACCAGGCTGGCCAGACGTTACTTCCGCAGGCTGCACGGCCGCATCGCCGTTTCCCAGGTCGCCTTGAGCTTCATAAGCAGACACCTGCCAGGCGACTACCGGATAATCCCCAACGGGATAGACGTAAACGGCTTCTTCGACGCGGAACCCTTTCCCCATCTCATGGACGGCAAGACCAATATTCTGTTCCTTGGCCGGCTGGAAAAACGCAAGGGCCTCAAGTACCTCCTGAGCGCATTCAGCAACCTGAAGTGGGACTGGCCCGAGCTTCGCCTCATCGTGGTCGGCGGTGGCAAGCTCGATGACGACTCGCATAGGATCCTGGGCGGACGCAACCTGCAGGACGTCGTGTTCGCCGGTACCGTCTCGGACGAGGACCGGGCACGCTACTATCGCTCGGCCGACATATTCTGCTCACCGGCCACCGGCAAGGAGAGTTTCGGCATTGTGCTGTTGGAGGCTATGGCCGCCGGTAAGCCGGTGGTCGTCAGCGACATCGAGGGCTACTCAAACGTGGTGACCCACGGCAGGGAGGGCCTGCTGGTGGAGCCCAAGAACGACGTTCACCTGGCCGAGGCCATCGCGACTCTGCTGCGGGAGCCCGACCTACGCCGTCGTCTCGCCATGAACGGGCGCAAACGGGCCGAGGAGTTCAGGTGGGAAGAGGTGGCGGGCCAAGTGCTCGACTACTACGGCTCATGCCTCAGCGCGCAGCGGTCTCTCTCGGCGTGACCGACGCACGTCGCCTCCTTGCTCTCCGGCCGGTCGCTCTCGAGGCGTAGCGGCTACGTCCGATGCGGCCCCGGCTGTTCGTCCGCCGAGCGCGGCGTTCGGTACGGATCGTCAGATAGACCGCTGGATGGGCACAAACCAACAGCTCATGAACAGGACACGGGCGCGCCAGACCTTCTCTGACCTGATCGAGGCGCCGGTAGCCGGTGTCTTGGCCAGGCTCGGCGTCTCTCCCAATTCCATTACGCTGGCGGGCCTGCCCGCCGCCGGGGCCGCAGCCTACCTGATAACCGCTTCCCAGCTGTGGCCGGCAGGCATAGTGGTGCTTGTCGCGGGACTGTTCGATCTTATGGATGGTGCTCTGGCCAGAGCGACCGGGAGCGTCACGCGATTCGGCGGACTTCTCGATTCCGTTACGGACCGGGTGACCGAAGCGGTCGTACTCCTCGGGCTGCTCGTGCTCTTTGTCCACAGGGCGTCGATGGAGGGGGCCGTGCTGGCCTTCGTGTCCCTGGCCTCGTCCATAATGGTAAGCTATGTTCGGGCACGGGCAGAAGGCCTGGGTGTGGACTGCAAAGTCGGTGTGATGACCCGTCCGGAACGGGTCGCGGCCCTGGGCATAGGGCTTGTCATCGCCCATTGGTGGCTTACGGCGATCCTAATCGTGCTCGGAGCCATCGCGGGGCTGGCGATATTCACGACTTTGCAGCGAGTGGATCACGTTCGTCGCGAGCTGGACCGGACGGAGACGCACGGCTGACCACACCTGGCAGCGTGGCGCCGGTGGGATATAATACTCGCGGCCAAGGACCGGGCAGACGACGAGAGGACCGATGCCGATACTCCAGGCGAAGGACCGGGAGGCTGTCACTCAGCGCTTCAACGTCGAGCTGAAGCGCGACGTCAGCTTGGAGCTCTACACGCAGCGCAGCTTCGGCGGGCTGTACATACCGGGCCGCGAGTGCAGGACCTGCGGTCCGACACAGCAGATGATGGAGGAACTCGAAGCCCTGTCGCCCAGGCTGCATCTTGAGGTCAAGGACTACTATGGTGATCCGGAGGAGGCCAGAGAGAGAGGCGTAGAGACCATTCCGGCGACTCTGATCGGCAGCGGCGACGGCTACAACGCCAGGTTCTACGGCCTGCCGTCCGGGTACGAGTTCGCGGTGCTCCTCGACAGCATCATAGCGGCGTCTCTGAGCAGGCCGTCGCTGGCACTGGAAAGCCGCAGACTTCTCAAACAGCTGACACAGGACGTGCACATCCGGGTCTTCGTGACTCCCACCTGACAGTACTGTCCCGGAGTGGCCCGTGTGGCCCACGCGATAGCGATGGAATCCCCGAGAGTCATAGCGGACGTAATAGAGGTGCAGGAGTTCCCGCATCTAGCCCAGGCATACCAGGTCAGGGCGGTCCCCAAGATTGTCGTCAACGACACGGTCGAGTTTACGGGGGCCGCAACGGAAGAGCAGCTCGTAACTCGGGTGCTCAGATCCGTCGGGGTCGAGGGCCAGGAGGAAGACCCCGCGGAAGTGGGTGGAGAGACCACGCCCGTAGCCTGAGCCAAGGCGGTGGCAAAGCGATCGCGCCGCCTTTCCGTCGCCGAAGGACGGCTCGGTCGAGTGCAGTGGACCGACAGCCCAAAACATCGAAGGGGAGCCTAGTTGCCTTGAGATACGCAGGTCTTTTGTTCAGAGTCGTCGCCGGACTCCTGGCGGTGCCCCTGCTGCTGCTTATGGGTGGCACCAGCAGTGGAGAGGGCGAGTCCATCCGTATCCTCTCGTCCAGCGCCACCAGCGAGTTTCCCACAGGGATGCGTTTCGCCTTGGAAGCGACGGGCGATACGCCGATCGAGTCCATCAAAGTGACCTACAACGTGGGTCAGCAGTCTATCTCCGTCTACGACTATCTGAAGTTCGAATCGGGCGAGATCGCGGATGGAGACCTCTTGGTGCGTACCAGCACCAGCGCCAAGTACATCCCGCCGGGAAGCATCGTGACGTACCGGTTCGAGATCGAGGACTCCATGGGCGAAACGAAGGTCACGGAGCCCAGCCAGTTCGTGTTCGACGACGCCCGATTCGACTGGGAAGAGGTGTCCGGCGGTCCCATCACCGTGCTTTACCATGGGCCCGTTCAGAAGCGTGCCGAAACGATTCGCGACGCGATCCTGAGCACACTGGATACGATGGGTCCCATCCTGGGAGCGGACACGGAGACCCCGATCCGCGTGACCATGTACAACAACGTCAAGGAGATGATCGACGCCCTGCCGCCCAACAGCGCGACCATAAGGCGAGAGCTGATTACGGAAGGCCAGGCATTCAGCAACTTCGGCGTCCTGCTTGTGCTGGGAGGCGGCAGGCTGTCCGAGGGTACGGCCTCACACGAGGTCACCCACATACTGACGGACCGCGCTGGAGGCAATGTCCCGCGATGGCTTGACGAAGGGCTGTCGGAGTACGGGAACGTGGCTCCGGGATTCTCGTACTCGATCGCCCTGGAGTTCGCGGTCGAGACCGGGCGACTGCTTCCCATTACCGCACAGGATATCCCGCCCGGGGACCCGGAGGACGCCATCATCTTCTACGCTCAGGGCCGGAGTATCGTTCGCTTCATGATCGACGGCCTGGGTGCCGACAAGATGAGAGAGCTGATGGCAAGATCGCGGACCGGCATGAACATCGATCGAGCGATTCGCGCCGTGTACAACACCGACCGTGTCGGGCTGGAGAACGCATGGAGACGCGCGATCGGAGCCCCTGAGTACACGCCGCCCGAGGTCGGCTCCCTTCTGCCCACGCCCATACCCCGTCCGACTGTGCTGCCGTACAGCCTGACACCCCAGGCCCAGTCGGCGCCGGTAGTCGGGACCGCACCTACGGCGACGCCGGAGGCGGACGACATCGTCACCGAGCCGAGCGAGGTGGTAGCTCTGGCGACGGACGTGGAGAAGGAGCCCAGCGAGGCGGAGGAGGAGCCGAAGAAGGCTGAGGAGGAGCCCGGTGGCGGCGGGTGCAGCGCCCCTCGCTCCGGCGGACCAAGGACGATGGACCTGTCCGCGGTCTTCCTGGCTGTGGGTCTCGTCGGTCTGGGGGCGCGTCGCCGCCTGCGAGGACGTGGTCCGGGCCCCGACGGGGCCTAACGCTTCGAAGTGACCTGCTCCTCGGTTGACACCTTGGCAGGTCAGTGGCGATGCTGAGCGTCCTTATGATTTGTGAGTCATCCTGATGCCGGTGTCTGGAGAGTCGATGGAGTCCGAACGAGAGTGGAGGCGAGCGGTCGAGAAGACCTGGATTGCCAGGTTTCCGAGGCAGCATCTGGCCACATTCGGTATCACCAATCTGGCCTACTACGTCGTCACCGAGCCGATATATCGGGAAATGGACCCCGGCAAAAAAGAGGAAGGGGTCGTCAGGACCGGACGGGTGATAGCGGAGCGACCCGCAGTGATCACGCCCACCTACGCGCTGAACCTAAGAGGTTTCAGCCCCGAGGCCTATGAGTACCTGAGAGACACAGCTCGGAGCTATGGCGCCAACAGCCCTGGAATCCTCTACCAGTACAAGAACGAGGCGGAAAAGGTCGACATCCTCAGCGGCGCACCCAGCGAGATAGCCTACCGAATCAGCGACGACCTGGACAGGCGAAAGGAAGACCTGTCGGTCGTTCTGGTAGGGGTGGACGAGCTATGGGACGTTGCGCTGCTCAAGTTCATATACGAGTTCACGTCCTCCTCCGCCGGGACCAACGCGCGGGAGTTTCAATCGCGCGGACTGCTCGAACCCGCGCCGAGCTACGGTGGCGTGCCCAAAGCGGCGGTCCAACAGATCGAAGAGATGTTCCGCAATGTCCACCAGGGGGCCGATCCGGAGACTCTCAAGCGGGAGCTCGACCGGTGGGGCCTGTTCGAATACTACGAAGAGCGCTTCCTGAGCCTGTTCCGGAGCAAGGGCGGCCGCTAGGCTTCAAGATGTGGGTCCCACGGTCTTCGTGATGGGCGGGCGCCGGCGCCACAAAGGCCGCTAAGACGCAGCGTGGATCCGGCGTATCTCCTTCACGTGTGTCTCCACGTCGTTGAACGTCTCGAAGGGGAAAACCGGGAGGCGGTGTCGACGGCGGTCGGACTCGAGCTTCGAGCGGGCGATGACGAAATCCGCCTCGCGGGCGGGGCCGACGTCGGAGTACCCGTCCCCTATGTAGATCACCGTCGCGCCGTCTTCCCTTAGCGCCCGGACATACGCGTCCTTGAAGCCTCTGGTTAGCGGCTCGCCCCAGGGGTCGGTGTAGGTGACCTCGATACCGTTGCCCGTCGACCGGGCAGTCGCCGAGTGGAACTCGAGATCTGAAAGCCCCAGCTTGGCCAGCGTCGGAGCGATATAGAGGTCCAGGCCGCTGCTGACGACAACCAGCTTGAGACCTTCCCGCCGGCAGTACCTTACGAATTCGGCGAATCCATCGCGGACCTTCACCGTGGACGTGACGAACTCCGCGATTCGATCCTCTGTTTCGTCGATCAGTGCGAACTGTCTTATGTTGCTCTCCTCGACGCTATACGCCCCCGAGTGGTACTCCCTTTCCATCGCCACCCATTCTTCGGGTCCGAACTCCTGTCGGATGGCGGTGCTGACGTTTCCGACGCTCACGGTGTCGTCGAAGTCGCACTGGACTACGAGCATAGGACTCTCCATGGTCGCTGCTTTTGCGGTTCAAAGTTGACGGTGTTGGGGAGAGGCGCCTCAGGTGCGGGTAGGGGAGACGGCGGCGCCGCGCTCGGCCGATCTGTAGGCGGCCAGGACGACTGACAGGTCTTCGAGTCCGACTTCGCCAGTGACGGCCGGCTCACGGTCCTCGGCTATGCACCGTGCGAACTCTGTGACCATCGCGAGCGACCCCCGGTTCCCCTCCGGCAGCCGGACGGTCCGGCGTTCGGACGGCGTCTCGACGATGACCTCGTCGCCGAACGGTGCGAAGCTCAGCCGTCCCTTGGTGCCGGCTACGGTCATCTCGTTCCTGGGGTCTCGTGCCTGGGAGCCCGCGTCGAGCGACAGATGCCCTACGGCCCCTCCGGGGTAACGCAGGCTCATCTCCACCCCATCTTCACCGCCGGTGGGGTGCACTTTGGGAAGCATGGAGGCGTACACCTGCTCCGGAAACCCGCCGAGGTTGACCAGAGCGTCGATGTAGTGAATCCCTCCGTCGATCAACGTGCCACCGCCTCTGAGCTCGGCGTTTTCGCGCCATCCGGTCGGAGGGTTGTTACCCCCCTGCGTCGCTTCGACCAACCGCACCTCCCCAATGTCTCCGTCGGCTATCATCGCCTTGGCGCGAACTAACGTTGGGAGGAACCGATAGTTTTCGGCAATCATCAGCTTGACTCCCGCGTCGCGGGCTGCGGCGATGATTTTTCGAGACTCGTCCAGGGTGCGGGCGATTGGTTTCTCCATCATGATGTGCTTCGAGTGACGGGACGCCAGCAGCACGTTCTCCACGTGAACGTGGTGTGGGGTCATGAAGTAGACGGCGTCGACTGAGGGCGAGGCGACCGCCTCTTCGTAGCGGCCGAAGTGGCCGGCTCCTTCGAACTCCTCGCTAAACCGCATCGCCTTCGCCTCGTCCCTGCTGGCGAAGTACAGCTTAAGCCCTTCCGGCCTGGGCTGGAGCTCCCCGAGGACCTGCCTCGCGTACCCACCACAACCGGCTATGCACAGTGATACTGTCATGTCGCTTTGCCACCCTCCAGACTAGTGCCTGATCGGGACGGTGCTCATGCGCCCGCCCCCGCTTGCGTGTCAAACGGGACACATTGTACGACATCCGTGGACGCCGATGCTGGTTGGAATTATCGCTGCGGGCCGCCGCTGGGCTGAGATCCTATCTCCCAAAGCTGGACGTCGCGTTCCCGTTCCGTGAACCGGGCTCGCCCGTATCGCTATACTTGAACACGACCGCTTACAGGCTTTTCGCATGGTATCTAGACTACGAATATTGCGTGCACTGAAACTCACCCTCCTGGGCGTCGTGGCCCTGGGCTTGCTGGCGTCCGGCGGCGACGACCTGTCCCTGAGCCCGGCACAGAAGGCGGCCACTCCCTACCTGTACGACCTCGTCGGGTGGCACGCGAAGAACTTCCTCAGTAAATGGGTCCACCGCGGGTTAAGATCGCTGCCCCGGACTTCCCAGTCCGAGGAGCAACGACGCAACGACGTTGACGAGTACTTCAGGCTGGCCGGGGACGTAAACCGTGTCCGGTCGGACCTGGACCTGGCCGCGGCGAAGCCGGCCGGCAACGGCACGGCGGACCTCACCACGCTGGAGGGAGAGCTCGAGGCGCTCACGTCGAGGCGGCGAGACCTGCGCAATGACGTCGAGGAGACGCTGGAGTCCGTGGTCAGCGCCGTGATCGTCGACGACCGGCTGTCCACCTGGGGTGAGTTTATCTTTCCCCCCGTGGACATCCGGCTCGCCGGCACTCCCAAGGTGTTTATCACATCTCCTCGCGACCGAATCGAGCGCGTTCACGATGTCCTGCTCGACTCGGACATAAGGGTCGAGGAGAGGGAGAGAATCGAGGAGGAGCTGCTTCTAGAGTCGGACCTGTCCGCCCTGGTCCTCGATCTCGGGGGTGTGGCGACGTACCCGGCCTCGCTTCCGGATAACCAGCCGCTGCGGTGGACGCTCCAGGTGGCGGCGCATGAGTGGCTCCACCACTACTTTTTCTTTCAGCCGTTGGGCCAGCGTATGTTCGACACTCCGGAGATGCAGTCTCTGAACGAGACGGCGGCCAACCTGGCGGGGAGAGAGATCGGCGACCGAGCCTTCGGACTGCTGGGGGGCGTGATCGACGAAGGCATGTCCGCAAGTGCCGCTACCACCCAGCCGATCGATGCTGTTGACGCGCCCCCGGAGTTCGACTTCACTACCGAAATGCGTGCTACACGACAGAGGGTCGACGCCCTGCTGGGCGAGGGCCGGGTCGACGAAGCCGAGACCTACATGGAGGAGAGGAGACGGCTGTTCGTGGAGAACGGCCACCACATACGCAAGCTCAATCAGGCCTACTTTGCGTTCCACGGGACCTACGCCGACAGCCCGTCCTCCGTGAGCCCCATCGGCGGCCAGCTCGAACAGTTCCGCGAGTTTTTCGGAAACGTCGGAGGCTTCATCAGCGCCGTGTCCGGGGTCTCCAGCTACGATCGATTCCTGGCGCGGCTCGATGAGCTCGTGGCCGGATCGGACAACTCGGAGTGACGTTTCGGCAGAGGCCAGAGCAGCGGTCTTGGGCATACAGGGCCTGACCGCGAAGGCCGAAGCTCGTGGACGCTGCGGCAGACCCGTTTGCTGAGACCGCCAACCGGCTATACTCACATAGCAACCCTGTGGTAGTATTACCGTGATCTTGAGACGCGACCAACGCGGGCGAGGCATATGAGACCAGAAGAGCCAGAAGTAAACCTAGACCAGATCCTGGAGAGGATACGCGGCTTCGCGTCGCGCTTTCGTCTGGGCGGTGGCGGCGGCGCCTTCCCGCTGTTCATCTTCGCGATCTTCGCGGTCGCGCTGATCGGGTGGCTGGCGACCGGCTTCTACACCGTTGAACCGGGCGAGCAGGCGGCGCTGCGGAGATTGGGTAAGTTCGACAACACCCAGGGTCCAGGGCTCCACTGGTTCTGGCCGGCGCCCATCGGCACCAAGTCCATTGTGAACGTAGAGGAGGTGCGGCGTCTGGAGGTAGGGCTACGAGGCTCATCGCCCGTGCTGGTCGAGTCCCTCATGATAACCGGCGACGAGAACATCGTCGACGCGCAGCTCGTGGTCCAGTACGACATACAACGTTCGACGACGGACGATGACGGGACCGTTCTCAGCGCCGTCGAGCAGTTCCTGTTCCGGTCGGCCGACCCGGAGGGCGCCATACTGAAGAGCGCCACCGAGAGCGCCCTAAGACAGGTTGTAGGCCAGAGAGACATCGACGACGTCCTTACGACTGAAAAAGAGGATGTCCAACAGGAAACGAAGGAACTGCTCCAGCTCCTTCTGGACCTGTACCAGACCGGAATAAGGGTCAGGGAAGTCAAGCTGCAAAACGTGCTAGCGCCGTCGCAGGTCCAGGACGCCTTCGACGACGTTGTCAGGGCGAAGGAGGACAGGGAGACGGCGATAAACCTGGCCCAGGCGTACGAGGCCGACATACTGCCTCGTGCCAGGGGCGAGGCGGCCAAGACGGTCCAGGCGGCGGAGGCATTCAAGGCAGAGCGCATCGCCAAGGCCACCGGTGAGGCGAGCCGTTTCCTGCAGGTCCTAACGGAGTTCAAACAGTCCGAGGACGTCACCAGGCAGCGGCTGTACCTGGAGGCAATGGAGGACATCCTTCCGGGAATAACCAAGTTCATCGTGTCGCCCCAGTCGGGCGGCAATCTCCTGCAGCTCCTGCCGCTGACCGGTGAGTCGCCTTTTCCAACCGGACAGACGGTCCCTCCGGTGAGCCAGCGGCAGGGTGAGTAGGATATGAAGTTTCTAGCAGCGCTGTTAGTTCTAGGGGCGATCGTGGCGGGCATCGTAGGCCCGCAGATATTCTTCGTAGTCGACGAGACCCAGTCTGCCATAATCACCCGGTTCGGGGAGCCCAGGAAGTCCCTCAACAATCCGGGGCTGTACGCCAAGACACCGTTCGTCGAGACCGTAACCTACTTCGACAAGCGACGGACCCTGTTCGACGCGCCGCCTGAGGGGCTGCTGACATCGGACAAGAAGCGTCTGGTCATCGACGTATACGCCATAGGTCGGGTGGACGCCCCCCTCACCTTCTTCCAGAAGGTGAGGACCGCGCAGGGCGCGGTCAACGCCAGCCTTCCCATCATCGCGGCCGGCCTCCGGTCGGAGATCGCCCAGGACGAGCAGTCCGAGATCGTCCGCACCAACCGCGAGGAGATCATGGGCAAGGTGACCGGCGCCTCCACCAGTCCTCTGCGGGAGTTCGGCATCGCCGTCGTCGACGTGAGAGTCAAGAGGGTTGACTTCCCGGCGGAGGTCCAGACCAGCATCTACGACAGGATGAGGGCGGAACGCAAGCGTATCGCCGACGGCTTCCGGGCCGAGGGCGAGCAGCGGTCACTGGAGATCAGGGCCGACGTCGACAGGCAGGCTACGATCATAGGAGCCGAGGCCGAGAGGGATGGCAATATCATACGCGGTGACGGAGAGGGACAAGCCATTGCCATCTTCGCCGACGCCCTGGAACAGGGTCCCGAGTTCTACGCCTTCACGCGAAGCCTGGAAGCATACCGGAAGTTCCTTACCCAGGGCACCACGCTGGTCCTGCCGGCCGAAAGCGACCTGTTCCAGTTCCTCCAGACGCCAGGCGCACGCAGCACCGAGTAGGCGGCCCCCTGCCGCGCCCCCTCTCGCATCCCCTTCTTCCGGGTAACCGGCACCGCGACGTATGAGCCTTGCCCGCTGACCGCGGGCCTAAATCTCCATCCCATTCGCTCGGCAGTGAGTCGCGCCGCTCCTTTCCTTAGGCCTCCTCAGAGCACGGCGGCACAACCGAGCGGTATAATAACCGCAGCATTGGGAAAGGACACTGCGGTTGAAGGAGAGGGCCACCCCGGGTCGGGTACACATCGAGGTCATGGAGCCGTTCGTCGAAGGCGTGCGACAGGACCAACTGAGTCGCATCGTCGAGAGGGCGATCACCGCTGAACTTGGTTCCGCGTCGGCTCTTCCCAGCATCGTGATCGCCGATGACGCCACGGTGAGGGACCTCAATCGACGCCACAGGGGCCTGGACGAGGTCACTGACGTGCTCGCTTTTTCCTTTCGACACGGGGGGGAGTATTATGGTTCTGAGACGCCTTCCCGTACATCACCGGACTCACAGGACTTCGTGCTCCCCCCCGGTGAGGTCGAGGGACTGGGGGAGGTAATCGTCTCCTATCCTCAAGCCGAGCGCCAGGCCGCCACGGCAGGTCACTCCGTCGACCGAGAGATGGCCTTGCTGGTGGCGCATGGAGTCCTCCATCTGCTGGGGTACGATCATCTGAGCGCCGAGGATGGGGTTGCTATGAGGGCCAAAGAGGAGATGGTTCTGGCGAAAGAAGTCAGCGCATGAGCGAGGTCTACTACCGCAAGTGGCGCCCGCGCGCGCTGGCTGAGGTGGTCGGCCAGGACCCTGTGACCAAGACGCTACGGCAGGCCGTTGCGCAGGGCCGGGTGGCCCATGCCTACCTCTTCTGCGGTCCCAGAGGCACCGGCAAGACCAGCACCGCCCGAATCCTCGCAAAGGCCGTAAACTGCCTGGCCCCCCGGGAGGGTGAGCCGGACAACGAGTGCGCCATCTGCCAGGCCATAAACGAGGGTCGGGCGTTGGACCTGATCGAGATCGACGCCGCCAGCAACCGTGGCATCGACGACATCCGTGAGCTCAGCGACAAGATCCGTTTCTCGCCGGGCGAGGCGCGATACAAGGTCTATATCATCGACGAAGTCCACATGCTGACGGAGGCCGCCTTCAACGCTCTGCTGAAGACCTTGGAGGAGCCACCGGCCCATGCGATCTTCGTGCTGGCGACGACCGAGTCCCACAAAGTACCCGCGACCGTTATATCCAGGTGCCAGAGGTTCGACTTCCGACGCATCCCCCTGGAGGTTATGGTCGATAAGCTGGGGGAGCTATGCCGCGGCGAGGGCATCGAGGCGCAAGAGGAGGCCCTGGCGCTGATCGCCCGGACCGCCAGGGGAAGCCTGCGGGACGCCGAGAATCTTCTCGAACAGGCGGCCGTTTCGTACGGCTCTCCGTTGAGCGACGAGCAGGTGAGGGACTTGCTTGGACTTGGCGGGGATGAGATGGCCCTGGACCTGGCCGAGCACGCGATCAATAAGAACGTTCGAGAGGCCCTGACCGTCATAAATCAGGTGGCGGGGCAGGGGAGCGACCTGCGGCAGTTGCACAGGGGCGCTTTGGAGTATCTCAGGGCCGTGCTACTGGTGAAGTCCGGGGCCGGGATGCCGCCCGGCTATCCGGAGGACACGGTCCTCCGCGTTGGCACGCTTTCCGAGGCTGGCTCGATGGAGACCATTCTGCACTCGCTCAAGTCGTTTTCCGAAGTAGACCTGCGACGGGACAGCTCCTCGCCACTGCCGCTGGAGCTTGCCGTGGTGGAGTCGGCCAACGGTCCCGCGGCCCGGGTCGAAGAGCCCGTCGAGGCTCTCCCCGTCGCCCCTACGCGAACAGCCTCGCCGCAGGCTGCACCCAGGCCCGTCGCGCCCGCGCCTGCACGGCCGGTCCCTAGACCGACGCGCCCAGCACCGAGACCGGGCCCTCAGCCGGCTCCGACCTCGGCCGCTAACAGCGTGTCGCAGCCCCTGCCCTCCGAGCCGGCGGCCAGGCTGGAGGCGCAGTGGCGCTCGGTTATCAGGGCACTCAGGCACACCGGAAAACGTTTCAATTTAGGGGCGCTGCTGCGCGGCTGCAACGCTCGCGAGGTCCATGATAGCCGGATCACTCTCAAGTTTCCGTTTGCGTCGCACGTGGAGCGAATGCAACAGGAGCTCAGCGACCCCGAGACGCGCAGAGCGCTCACGGAGGCGATCGCGGGCCTGATGGACGGGACGTACGAGGTCCGGGTCGAGCTCGCCAGCGACAACGAAGGCGGTCCGGCGCAGAGAGCGGCGGACACCAGCCACCTGGTGCGCTCCGCACGGGCCATGGGCGCGCAAGTCGTGGATGAGAAGGAGGAAGGCTCGTGATGAACCGGAAGATGATGAAGCAGGCCCAGCAGCTCCAGCGGCAGATGGTCAAGCTGCAAGAGGAACTGGAGTCGGCGACGGTGGAGGCATCTGCCGGCGGCGGCATGGTCAAGGCTGTGGTCAGCGGCAAGCTCAGGCTTGAATCGCTGGAGATCGATCCACAGGTCGTGTCCGACGAGGATGTCGACATGCTTCAGGACCTGGTCGCCGCGGCCGTGAACGAAGGTCTTCAAAAAGCCCAGGATATGGCGTCGAGCAGAATGAGCTCGTTGACAGGCGGCCTGAACATCCCCGGCCTGACGTAGTGTGGTGACGGTCTCGTACACAAGAGATGCGGACGATCGGACGTTCAACGGCCGAAATCGCCAAAGGCTGAACTAGGTATGACCTCTTCGAGTAGTGATTACGGTAGTCATCGCGATTACATGGGCTGGGTGAGCACAGACGCGGACACTCGTCAAACGAACGTCGAGACCGCGATACGGGAGGCATTCACGGACTTCATAGAGACCCGTGACGTCGACGTGGTGGTCTTCTCCGGCATGACCGCTCTCAATCTGGCTTGAAGCCATTTCAGCACACCCAGTGGTACTAAAGTCGCTGCTAGCATGTTGCAACGTTGGAGGTCGTGCACTTGAGCGCGACCTTGGTATCAAGAGCCTCGACACTTACGCGCCTCGACTCGACGCTGATGGAGCACGTGTCGTGGCCGGATACCTGAAGCCTTTCTTGCCAACATATCTAGAGCTGCCTGTCCTCGCCCAGATTGACAGAATCTGGTTCATTGACAAGGAGATCAGAAAAAACAAAGGTAGGTGGGAGAAACGGATCCTCCGTGCTCTTAACCAACAAGGCACAGACCGGTTCCGTAAGAGGACGTTTGAGGTTCGGGGCAACCGGTTTGAGATTGACGCCGCGAGCCCAGAAGTGGGAGCCATTCAACTAGGCGTCGATATCAAGCGAATAGAGGCACGCCGCGATATCCATAAGCGATGTGATGAGATAATGAATAAGGCGCGCGAATTCAAGTCAGCATTCCCTAAGGCGCGCTTTGCCGCAGTGGTCTACTACCCCTTCCTTGACGAGCAGATCAACGTACAGAGTCGACTAAGCTCTCAAGACATAGATGGTCTAGTATTCGCGTCGGAATCGGCGGACGCAATCGGAAGGGCAGTGGAACTACTACTATCAAAACTGGGAGCGTCTGCAAGATGAATGACGGCACGTTCCATCTATTGGTTGAGGGAGATGCCCGTGACCTATCGTTCATTGACGACGAAAGCGTTCATCTTGTGGTGACCTCGCCGCCTTATTGGACGCTCAAAAAGTACGACGAGCATCCTAGCCAGATGGGTCACATCGCAGACTATGAAGGTTTTGTCGAAGCTTTAGCGGGTCGTAACAGCATCGGCATCGAGATAGCCCCTGCCTACTGTGAAATGACCATGCGACGACTAGCCAAAGCGACGAGGCCACTATTCGGTGACGTCAGGATTGAATTCGCTACAGCTGATGACTTGATGCGGACAGATGAAACTGTTCAAGCCATAGGTTTTGGTAACCTTCTGTGATCGGGAATCCTTGCGCAAGCCATTCTTTACTCACCCAACGCCGACGTCCACAACATGGAGCCCACACTAGGTTCGGTATGCTGACCATGTATGACAAGGCGATAGCATGAGCTCTGACAGCGGAGGTCCCGCGGCGCCCGTGGCGCGACTCGTGGACGAATTCCACAAGCTGCCGGGGATCGGACCAAAGACGGCCCAGCGCCTGACCTATTACCTCGTCAGGATGCCCAAGGAAGAGGCCCGGTCGCTGGCCGAGGCGATCCAGGCGGTGAAGGACCGCATCGTGCTCTGCTCTCGGTGCTACAACATCACCGAGGATGACCCATGCGGAATATGCGCCGACCCGCGTCGCGACGAGAGCAGGATCTGCGTCGTCGAGGAGGCTCTGGACGTCCTGGCTCTGGAGCGGACCAACACGTACAACGGCCTGTACCACGTGCTGCATGGCGTAATCTCCCCCATGAACGGAGTCGGTCCGGACGACCTGCAGATCAGGCCACTGCTGGCCCGGTTGAGGGGTGGGTCAGTCCAGGAGGTGATCCTGGCCACCAATCCCAACCTCGAGGGCGAGGCCACGTCGATGTACGTTCACAGGCTGATCTCGCCGCTGGGAATCAGCGTGACCCGTCCCGCCCGGGGCTTGCCGGTAGGCGGCGACCTGGAGTACGCCGACGAGGTGACCCTGGCCAGAGCTATCGAGGGCCGCCAGGCCTTCTAGGCAGCCGGTCGGACTTACGGAATGGCGGCTTAACTCGGTAGGTTGAATAGACATGCCCCGGCTGAGGACCTATAAGACTGAGGGAGTGGTCCTGAAGCAGATGCCTCTGGGCGAGGCGGACCGCATCCTAACGATACTGACGCCGGACGTCGGGAAGGTTCGGGCCGTGGCCCGTGGCGTCCGCCGCGCAAAGAGCCGCCTGGGCGGACACCTGGACTTGCTGAACCAGGTCTCGGTCTCCCTGTCGGAGGGTCGGAGCCTGGACGCCGTCAACGAGGCCGAGGCGTTTCGCAGCTTCAGAGTGCTGCGCGAGGACCTGGAGCGGGTGTCGAAAGCCCTTTACATGGCTGAGCTGGCCGACGGCTTTTCCGTGGAGAACGCCCCTGGCTTCGAAGTCTACCGGCTGCTCGTGGACTCGCTGGGCTGGCTCGAAAAGACGGCGCGGCCCGATCTGCTGCTACGGCACTTCGAGGTGCATCTGCTGGAGCATTCCGGTTACCGGCCCGAGCTGCACTCGTGTGTTGAGTGCAGGTCGCATCTGGAGCCCGCGGACCACGCATTCAGTCCCGCCATGGGCGGCGTGCTTTGCCATGAGTGCCGCGCCGGCGCGGCCCGATCGGTGGTCCCCGTGTCCATGAGCTGTATGAAGATACTGAGGTTCCTTCACCGGGAGAGCCGGTTCGCGAACGTCGAGTCGTTGCGTGTGTCCACCAGTCTGCTGAGGGAGACCGAGAGGTTGCTGCGCTCCTATCTGCGCTTCCTCGGCGAGCGGGAGCTGAAGAGCGCCGAGTTCATGCACCTGGTCTCTCCTGAGTGACCCGGCCCTCGGTATGACACAGCGCTAATCTGTCGCCCGGCACCTGATGCCGCCGTGATGGAATGGCACGAGCGTTCAGGGCTGCGCATGAAGCCAGGTTGGAGGTCCCAAGCCGGGGGTTGAAGGGCAGGCTGGA
This sequence comes from uncultured Dehalococcoidia bacterium, assembly GCA_964528205.1. Lineage (GTDB taxonomy): Bacteria > Chloroflexota > Dehalococcoidia > Lucifugimonadales > CAZGRI01 > CAZGRI01. The sequence continues at coordinate 22,469 of CAZGRI010000016.1, forward strand.
CGCGAGCCCCGGTATCCGGCCCCCTCCTGCGAATTTTCCCATCGTCGGCACGGGTGGTAGTATACTGAGTGCGCCCGCGTATTAGGCCCCTGTAGCTCAGGCGGATAG